>NZ_JUQO01000155.1 GCF_001074635.1 Streptococcus mitis | reverse complement strand
AGACCATAGTACGGAAGAAGTTCCTGTAACGGTTGAAGTAACGCCACAAAAAGACGATTACGATCCACAACCGAAACAACAAACAGTGGAACATGCTCAAGTACCACTAGCAAAAGATAGTATTCATAATGTTAAAGATTTACCAGAAGGTTCAACATTTGAATGGAAAGATAGTAAAGTTCCAGATACTTCTAAACATGGTGAGAAAAAAGGAGTAGTAACTGTAACTTATCAAGACAGAAGTACAGAAGACGTTGAAGTTACAATTACAGTTAATCCTAAAGACTTTACTCCAGTGGTTCCGAAAGAAAAAGTACCGGTGAAAATACCTGATAACTTAACACAAGCTGAACAAGATAAAGTGAAGAAAAATGTGAAAAAAGCAAATCCAGGAAAAGACGTAATTGTTGCTTCAGATGGAAATGTAACAATCACTGATCCAGAAACAAATATCACTCATAATATTCCTCGTGATGAATTGTTATTTGCATATGCAAAAGGTGAACTAGAAGTTTTAGAAAATCCAGAATTCAATGGAGGAGTAAATACACCGGATTCTCCAATTCATGAAGTACCAGAATTTAATGGTGGAGTGAATGGAGAAACAGAAACTCAAGAAGAATTACCAGAATTCAATGGAGGAGTAAATACACCTGACTCACCTATTCATGAACGACCAGACTTCGCAGGTGCAGTAAATGGAGAACTTCCAGATCCAGTACAATTACCTAAAGTTCAGTTAATCATTACTAAATGGGTTGATGAACAAGGTAATGAATTGAAACCAGCGGATGCCAAAGCTCCATCGGTATTAGGTGAAGCCAATGAAGCATTTGAACATGGTGAAATTGAAGGTTATGTATTTGTAAGAACAGAA
>NZ_JUQO01000154.1 GCF_001074635.1 Streptococcus mitis | reverse complement strand
AAAAAAAAAAGTATTTTTAGTGAAATTATATGCAAACGATGTCAATTTTTATAAATATTAGTAAAATGTGTACTCTAGTCTGGTTTATGGGGATACATGCCAAAATTAAAGCGTTTTTATGTCTCTAAATTAAGAAATATTAAATTTTTGTTACGAGAGTTCAAAGTAAATTCATTCAATTTCTTTGGCTGATTTAAGGAGTGTTTTATTAGTATTTTAAAAATGTTGATATATTACATTTTATAATATGTTCTTTTCAAAAAAATAATAGTATTTTTTTGAATAGTTATGTGAAAAGTCACCAATTTTCAGACACTTTAAGTCTGTCATTTGTAAAGCTTATTTGGAGAGAAAAAGCTATTTACGATTGATTGCTGACCCTATGTTTTCTATAATGATAGATAGACAGATGATTATACAAATACAACAAACCAGCCCGCTATGACATGCCGACCATTGTTCGATGATAATACTCTCCGAAAATCTCTTCGAACCACGTCAACGTCGCCTTTCCGTATGTATGGTTACTGACTTCGTCAGTTCTATCCGCAACCTCAAAAACATGTTTTGAGCTGACTTCGTCAGTTCTATCCACAAC
>NZ_JUQO01000153.1 GCF_001074635.1 Streptococcus mitis | reverse complement strand
CAATCAAGCAAAAGAAGCAGGACTTCAAAATACGGAAATTTTTAAACGCTATGCAGAATTTATAAGTTTATTAGAATAGTGAGAAATGAAATAAAGATGAATAATGAATTGATCAGTATTATTGTTCCAATTTATAATACAGAGAAGTATTTGCGTCAGTGTTTGGATAGTATTATCAATCAGACTTATACTAATTTTGAAGTGTTACTCGTTAACGATGGTTCACCAGATGGTTCTGCTGCTATCTGTCAGGAGTATGTAAAGAATGATAGTCGTTTCCGTTATTTTGAAAAAGAAAATGGCGGAGTATCTTCTGCCCGTAACCTAGGACTCGAACGTTCGGGGGGGGGCATACATTACTTTTATTGATTCAGACGATTGGGTGGAGTCAAATCATCTAGAAGCCCTTTTAAAAGGCATAAAGGAAAATAACACTGATATAGCTGTTTCAAAACATAAATCTTTTAATACAGAAGATGGTTTCTTTTATTTTCCTGCATATTCTAATCAAAACCAAAATGATCTTTGTATTAAAAAGAAGCAAATACGTCCATTTTTAGAGCTATTTCCGAAATTAAATTACTTAACTCATGATTTTGCTTGTATTGCTTCAAAGTTATTTAAAAAATCATTAACCCAAAATTTATTCTTAGATGAAAAACTGTCACAGAGTGAAGATTTAGATTATTTCTTTAAATTATATTTGCGAGCAGAAAGTATTGTTTATATAGATGAAGTAACGTATATATACGTACAACATGGTCAGAATGCGAGTCATCATCCTTCGGAAACATCTGCTCTTTGCGACATAAAAGTCCATTGGAATATGTTAGATTTTATAAATGAATTAAACATTCCTAATTATTATTATTTGGAAAGGATAAAGCATCTACTATCCTATTGGAAAGATAGTTTTCCAGATTCAAAAGACATTAAGGTGTATGAAACTAAGGTAGCCAATTTAGAAAATGATATTACTTATCCTCAGCCATTAATTAGTCTAGTCATTCCAATTTATAATGTTGAGAATTATCTATGGAGCTGTTTGGATAGCATTGCTAAACAGACTTATTCAAATATAGAAGTTTTGTTGGTTAACGATGGTTCACCAGATGATTCTAGTTCTATCTGTCAAGAGTTTGTTGCGAAGGATAGTCGTTTTCGTTATATTGAAAAGGAAAATGGTGGCTTATCAGATGCTCGAAATGCTGGGATTGCTGAGGCGAAAGGGGAATTTATATCCTTTGTTGATTCAGATGACTGGATAGAACCGACTTATGTAGAGGATTTGTACCGAGCAGCCTTGTTTAATGATGCTGAAGTAGTTGTATCCAATTATCAAGAATTTCATCAAGAACGCAATGTTTATTTGATTCATCTCTTTGAAGATTATTATGAGACTCATTATAGTGGAGAGGAAGTCATCCAGCAACTTCCCCTATTAGAACGTAAGGATTTATCCTTTAAAACAAGCTGGGGAATTTTGTTTGCGCGTAGATTGTTTGATACGATTTCTTTTCCTAAAGGGAAAACGATTGAAGATACTCGTACTAATTATCGTCTTTTTGCAGAGTCATGTCGTTCGACCTATATCCATAAGGCTCTTTATAATTATAGAGTAGGAGTGGATAGTATTAGCAGTAGGATAACCGAAAAGTTGCTAGTAGATGTTTTAGAATGTTTGATGGAACGAATGGCGGTTTATGCTATTAAAGGCTGGAATGTAGCAGATGAAAGAGAAAATATAGTAACGGACCTAAGGATGCGTTACAATCAAGCAAAAGAAGCAGGACTTCAAAATACGGAAATTTTTAAACGC
>NZ_JUQO01000152.1 GCF_001074635.1 Streptococcus mitis | reverse complement strand
CTGAAAAATTAGAGAAATTGCAGCAAAAATTCCCTGAATCGCATGATATAGCAGGAGCATTTGCTAGGACTTTGCTCCTTTTATCGTTCGAGCAGACCGTATTGAACGAACTGGAGACTACTGCTGAGAAATTACAGGAACTGCAGCAAAAATTTCTTGAGTCACCTGTCATAGCTTTGCAGTATGCTAGATTTTCGTTTGTTTTATTAATCAAGCAGACCGAGTTAAAGAAAATCGAGGATACTGTCGAGAAATTAGAAAAATTGCAGCAAAAATTTCCAAAATCCGAAGAAATTGCTTTTATATATAGTATACTATTAGCAAGCTTATTTAATCATCAAACGGAGTTAGATGAACGTCTTCAAACAACAAAAATAATTAAAAAACTCTATGAACAGTTCTCAAAATTTATGTTACAAAATTTTGATGATCTATTTTTTCGTGATGATAATGTTTGTTATAGAGAGGAGTACAAGCTATTCAATTTTATCCTAAAAGAAGGTCTTTTAAAGAATACTAAATATGCTATTTTACAAACATGGGCAGAGCGTTATAAAGAAAACTCGAGTGAAATAAAGAACTTGCTATCAATTTATCAACTTGTTCAAAAAATTAAGTATCAACTGGGACTAAAAGACGAAGATAAAAATCAGATGCTTAAATTCGGCCACTACACCAAGGGAAGCACTCTCCAAATTATGTTAAATCAAGAGGGGAATGATAAGAAGGATTTTTCAGTATCTGGAAAAATTCGCTTATATAATGCTAATTATATGAATGATCCTGAAGAAGGAATCGTCATAGAACAGATATTGGGCTTAGATAGACGAGATGTTTTGGAACCAAGCTCATGGTTTTTAATGAGTTTTACAAACAAAACGGATGATTTGGCCATGTGGTCCCAGTATGGTGATGATGCTAAAGGTGTTTGTCTGGTACTTCGAGAAGATGATTTTTCTAGATTTACTTCCTTCAATGATGTTTCTTGGCGTCAAGAAAAAAACTTTTTAGAATTCTCTGATAAGATGTATTTACTGAAATCTGAATTAAATAGTGGTTTTGAAAAATCTATCTTTCGGAGTGAAAGTGAAAATTCGGTCGATACTGTTAATGATGAGGGAACTGAACCGAATTCTGTAGAAAAAGATAGTGATTCAAAAGGGAATAGTGATTATCTCTACCGAATTGCCTATGTTAAGCATACAGAGGAAAATTTAAAACTAGAACGAACTGAACTATTTGAGAAGTCGGAAATAGAAGAATTAGAAAAATTGTTGAATAGTTTAAAAGAAAAACTAGATATCGGTTCAAAAATCACGGAGAAGAATTATCAAGATGCCATCTCTGAATGTATAGAAGAAATTCGTTACTTATTTAAATCTGTAGATTACAAATATGAAAACGAACTTCGTATCTTACGCTATGCTAATCTAGACCCAAGTAACGATAAAATAAAAATTGATAAAGCCTCTGGAATTGGTAAACTTTATGTAGAACGGGAAAATCCAATTCAAATTGAGGAGGTCATTTTTGGTCCTAAATTTCCAACTCCTGAATATGTGACTCCTTTACTGAAACTATTGGACAAGGATATCAACTATAAAAAATCTACGATAAAATTTAGATAAAGACAGATAAAATCCTCTAAACTTCTAGTTTTAGCTAGAAGTTTTTTTATATATAAAAATTTTACACATTTCTCTTGACAGGGCTTTCATTTAGATGTACAATGTATGTGTAGAAAAATTATATATAAAATTCTTACACATTAGAAAAGGAGGTTTCCCATGTACTTTCCAACATCCTCTGCCTTGATTGAATTTCTCATCTTGGCCGTACTGGAGCAAGGTGATTCTTATGGGTATGAGATTAGCCAGACCATTAAGCTGATCGCTAATATCAAAGAATCCACACTCTATCCTATCCTAAAAAAATTGGAGGGCAATAGCTTTCTGACAACCTATTCTAGAGAGTTCCAAGGTCGCATGCGCAAATACTACTCCTTGACAAATGGTGGTATAGAACAGCTCGTGACCCTAAAAGATGAATGGGCACTTTATACAGACACCATCAATGGCATCATAGAAGGGAGTATCCGCCATGACAAGAACTGAATACCTGACTCAGCTAGAGCTTTATCTCAAAAAACTGCCTCAGGCTGACCAAATTGAAGCCATGGACTATTTCAGAGAACTCTTTGACGATGCTGGAGTCGAAGGAGAGGAAGAACTCATCGCTAGCTTGGGAACTCCTAAGGAAGCAGCTCACGAAGTCCTCTCTAATCTTCTCGATAAAAAAATCAATGAGGCACCCGCTCAAAAGAATAACCGACAAATTTTGCATATCGCCTTGTTAGCCCTCCTTGCAGCACCTATCGGCATTCCTCTGGGAATCGCCATCCTCGTGTCCCTGTTCGCAATCCTTGTGGCAGCCTTGACTGTCATCTTGGCTTTCTTTGCGGTCTCCATACTTGGTATCATCGGCGGATTCCTATTTTTAGTTGAAAGTTTCACTGTCCTCGCCCAAGCCAAATCAGCCTTTATCTTGATTTTTGGTTCTGGTTTACTAGCCATCGGTGCTTCTTCGCTGGTCTTACTAGGTATTTCCTATGTAGCTCGCTTCTTCGGTCTACTCATTGTTCGCCTGGTGCAATTTGTTCTCAAAAAAGGAAAGAGAGGTGACCAGCATGCGTAAATTGACAAAAGGATTTCTCATTTTTGGTGTAGTGACTACCGTTATCGGCTTTATCCTACTCTTTGTAGGCATCCAATCTGACGGAATTAAGAGCCTACTTGCCATGTCCAAGGAGCCTGTCTATGATAGTCGGATGGAAGAGTTGACCTTTGGCAAGGAAGTCGAAAACCTAGAGATTACTCTCCATCAACACGCGCTGACCATCACAGACTCTTTCGATGATCAAATCCACATTTCTTACCATCCATCTCTTTCTGCTCACCATGATCTTATCACCAATCAGAACGATAGAACTCTGAGTCTCACTGATAAGAAACTGTCTGAAAGTCCATTTATCTCTTCTGGAATTGATGGGATTCTCCATATTGTAAGTAGTTCATCTAATCGTTTTAATGATGTCATCATCGGACTACCGAAAGGGAGAACTCTAAAAGGGATCAACATCTCAGCCAATCGCGGACAAACCACCATCATAAATGCTAGCCTTGAAAATGCGACCCTCAATACAAACAGCTATATCCTCCGAATTGAAGGAAGTCGTATCAAAAACAGTAAACTCACAACGCCCAATATCGTTAATATCTTTGATACAGATCTTACAGATAGTCAGCTAGAATCAACAGAACATCACGTCCACGCTGAAAATATCCAAGTTCACGGCAAGGTAGAATTAACTTCTAAAGACCATCTCTCAATCACTCTGACGCAAAAAGAAAGCCAACGAATTAATTGGGACATCTCAAGTAACTATGGTTCTATCTTACAAGCAACAAGAGAAAAACCTGGATCAAAATACACAGAATTAAGTAACCCTTACAAAACTGAAAAAGCTGATGTCAAGGATCAACTCATTGCGAGAGCTGATGATGATATCACTCTAGTATCCATACCAAACAGGCGTTGACAAAAGCGCTTACATTTGCTACTATGGAAGCATATTTATCTAACTAAAAAGGAGGTTCTACCATGAAACAAGAATGGTTTGAAAGTAATGATTTTGTAAAAACAACAAGCAAGAACAAACCTAAAGAGCAAGCTCAAGAGGTTGCAGACAAGGCTGAAGAAACGATAGCCGATCTCGATAAACCAATTGAAAAAAATACTCAAGTAGAGGAGGAAGTCTCTCAAGCTGAAGTCGAACTTGAAAGCCAGCAAGAAGAGAAAATTGAAACGCCTGAAAACGGTGAAGCGAGAACAGAAATAGAAGAAAAGAAAGCATTAGATTCTACTGAGGAAGAGCAAGACCTTTCTAAAGGAACAGAAAAAGTCACTATAGCTGAAGAGAGTCAAGAAGCACTTCCTCAGCAAAAAACAATCTTGAAAGAGCCACTTCTTATCAGTCAATCCTTAGAAAGTCCCTATATCCCCGACCAAACTCCAAAATCTACGGATAGATGGAAAGAGCAAGCGCTTGATTTTTGGTCTTGGCTAGTGGAGGCTCTCAAATCTCCTACGAGCAATCTTGAAACAAGTAGCACACACAGTTACACAGCCTTTCTCTTGCTCATTCTGTTTTCTGCGTCTTCCTTTTTCTTTAGTATCTACCACATCAAACATGCTTACTATGGACATATAGCAACTATGCATAATCACTTCCCTGAACAATTTGCTTCATTAAATCTCTTTTCGATTATCTCTATCCTAGTAGCAACAACACTCTTCTTCTTTTCATTCCTCTTGGGTAGTTTCGTTGTGAGACGATTTATCTACCAAGAAAAGGACTGGACGCTAGAAAAGGTTCTCCAACAATATAGTCAACTCTTGGCAATTCCAATCTTCCTCACTGCTATTGCTAGTTTCTTTGCCTTCTTTGACAGCCTACGATTTACAGCCCTCTTGTGTGTGATTAGCATTGGAATCATTCTGCTTGCCAGCCTCCATATCATTACGAGACCTAGTCAATCAAGTGAAACCGACTCCTTCTATCAGTTATTCTTGTCTGTCCTTGTGAACGGAGTCATTATCCTCCTCTTCTTTGTAGCTGAAGTCGCACTGATTGGAGATTACCTTCGTATCTTGGCCTTTCTTTAAACTTCATACTCTTCGAAAATCTCTTCAAACCACGTCAGCTTCGCCTTACCGTAGATATATGTTCCTGACTTTGTCAGTCTTATCTACAACCTCAAAACAGTGTTTTGAGCAGCCTGCGACTAGCTTCCTAGTTTGCTCTTTGATTTTCATTGAGTAGCAATCCTGTCTTCCATGGCAGGATTTTTTATATATCAAAAAGCAAGTCGATTGACCTGCTTCTGATTTACTCTTCTTGTGCTAATGCTTTAAAATCTTGTCCTAGGATGGGTTGTACTTCTAATTGATTGGCATCTAATTGCTGGTAAAATGCTTTTGGTAGTGACTCTAGGAATCTTGCATAGTTCAAGCGGGCAATGGCTTCATAGTCTTCTGGTTTAGAGCCGTCTCCTGTGATTTGAACCAAGTCAATCTCCCACTGCACTTCCTTATCCACCAATTGCTCAATATAGGCTACAGGAACAAACGGTTCTCTCGGTAATACTGTCTTGACTCCTTGAGCCAGATGGTAAACACCGTGAACTTGTTCTTCTCCATCCTGATAGAAGGAAACTCTTGCAAAGTAAGCATCTGTCTCTTGAACCGCACGCACACGCGCTTCAAACTGAGCCAAGCCATCTTCCTCTAAAAAGCTTTTCAAATCCTCATGACTAAAGAAAACAGGATTAAAAATTCCTTGGCAAATCGTAAAACGGGCTGCATTATCTGCCAAATGGGCTTGAATACTTGCTTGGAAATAAGCTTCAAAGTCAAAACCATCTAGCCCTTCAATCTCAGTTCCTGTGTAAGCAAGCAGAGCATCTAAAAATGATTTGATAATCTGCCAGTCTGTCTTCGTAAGTAGGTCAGGAAGATCGACACGGTAACCCTTTTGACCATCAGCATAACTGACCTTAAAGAGAAATTGTGATTGCCTCACTATCGCACACTCGATATACTCAAGACGGTTAAGAGGCTGACGGAGATAGACAGCATCATAGCTATGTGACTCCAAACCATCTACCAAGGCCAAGATCGACTTGGCAGTCAAAATCTCTTGTTCTCCTAAAATGCTCTGTTTATTTGGAATTAAAAATGTTTTCGTCATAACTGGACTCCTTTGAAATCGTTTACATATAGTATACCTTATTTTCCTGAAAGATACAGAAACAAACTTTAGATTTTTGAGTAAAAAGCATAGAAAAACAGCCCCTAAGGACTGTTTAATCTTATACAGTAGCTGCTTGATCCAAGCTTTCACCGATAGCGGCTAGGCGCTCGACAACTTCAGCTTGTGTCAATTCATTTTCTGAAACATAGCGGTTACGTGGGTGAACACGGCACTCGTGTGAACATCCACGAAGGTATTTGTCTTCATTTTCTTCTGATGTTAAGATACGACGGTTACAGAATGGATTTCCACAGTTGACATAACGTTCACATGGTGTTCCATCAAACCAGTCTTTTCCTACGATAGTTGGGTTGACATGGTTAACATCTACGGCAATACGCTCGTCAAAGACGTACATTTTCCCATCCCAAAGCTCACCTTGGACTTCTGGGTCTTTACCGTAAGTTGCAATTCCTCCGTGCAATTGACCAACATCTTTGTAGCCTTCACGGACCATCCAGCCTGAGAATTTCTCACAGCGAACTCCACCTGTACAGTAAACTACGACACGCTTATCCATGAATTTTTCTTTGTTATCACGAACCCACTGTGGCAACTCACGGAAGTTGCGGATATCTGGACGGATAGCCCCACGGAAATGTCCTAGGTCATACTCATAATCGTTACGTGTGTCAAGGACAACTGTATCTTCGTCAAGAAGAGCTTCTTTGAACTCTTTTGGAGACAAGTAAGCACCTGTTGTTTCAAGTGGGTTGATGTCATTGTCAAAGTCGTTGTCTTCCAAACCAAGGTGGACAATCTCTTTCTTGTAGCGAACAAACATCTTCTTGAAGGCTTGTTCACTTTCTTCGTCAATCTTGAACCAAAGATCTTCCATACCTGGGAGGCTGTGAACGTAGTCCATGTATTTTTGAGTTGTTTCGTAGTCACCTGAAACTGTTCCGTTAATTCCCTCGTCAGCGACTAGGATACGGCCTTTAAGGCCGATTGATTTACAGAAAGCCAAGTGGTCTGCAGCAAATTGCTCTGCATTTTCAATTGGAGTGTAAAGGTAGTAAAGTAAGACACGAATATCTTTTGCCATAAGATTTGTTCTCTTTTCTATTCTTAAATTTTCAGAATTTTTCATCTAACTATAAGTATACCTGCTTGAGAAAACGAATGCAATTTATTTGACTGGAAATTGTAGAAGGTTCTCGAAATTTCCTGAATGGTTAAATAGTGATAAGAAAACATGGATATATATGCTATCGTTTCAAAAAATCACTGCCTCCCCAGATAAACCTGAGGAAAACAGTGATTCAGTTTTTAGGAATTAGGAATGAATACACGAAATCAATTTAGCTGATTATTTTTTGTTTTTCAAGAATTCATCGTATTGTTTTTGCATTTCGTTCAATACTTTTTCGTAGGCACCTTCAGATTTCAATTTTTCCATCAATTCTGGAATAGCTTTGTCTGGGTCTACAGTACCAGTGTTGATAGCTGTATCGAATTGTTGCATTGTGTTAGAGATTGCTGAGATTTCAGATTTCACATTGTCAGTGTTAAAGATGAATCCAAGTGCTGGAGATTCTTTAGCTTCAGCCAATTGTTTCTTAGAATCTTCGATTTGTTGGTCTGTAACGTTTTCGTTGATGTAAAGAATCCAGTTGTTACCAGTATTCCATCCACCCATGTGAGTGTTTCCTTTGTAGCCATCAAGGACTTTAACACGATTTTCTTTACCTGCAATTTTTTCCCAGTTCTTGCCTTCTGGACCGTAAACAAGACCGTTCAAGAGTTCTGGGTTAGTGTTCAAGAGGTTCAACACTTCCATTGATTTTTCTTTGTTCTTAGAGTTGTTTGAGATAACAAAGTTAGCAACTTGTGTTGTTTGGTTTTTCTTGATGAAGTTAGTGATTGGTTTGATTTGGATATCTTTGTTCGCAACACGTGAAAGCAAGCTGTTACCATAGTCAGCTGGTCCTACTGTTTCTTCACGAACGAACCAAGTATCTTGTTGAAGGTCAAATGAAGTATCGCTTGTTGCTACATCTTTTGGAATGTATCCAGCTTCATAGAATTTGTGAAGAGTCTTCAAGTGTTCTTTAAAGCGAGGCACTTCGTAACGGTTTACGATCTTAGTAGTGTCCCCTTCAAGGTCAATAACGAATGGAAGTCCATTTGGAACTGGGTAGTCAAAGTTATCAGATGGGATGAAGTTCTTAGTAACCGCAAATGGCACTACATCTGGAGCTTTTTCTTTGATTTGTTTCAAGACTGGTTCAAGTGTTTCATATGAAGTGACACCTGAAATATCGATACCGTATTTGGCAAGAAGAGTTCCGTTGAAAGCGAAGTTTTGAGATGATGCAACGTTGGCTGCAACTGGAACAGCGTAAATTTTACCGTTTACAGTATTACCCTTGATGTAAGCTGGGTCAAGTGCTTTGTAAAGGTCTTTACCTTCTTTTTTGTACAATTCTGTCAAGTCAGCATAAGCACCTTTTTGAGCATTTACAATGTAGTTATCTGCAAAGGCAATATCATAGTTTTCACCAGATGATGTGATAACTGACATTTTCTTACCATAGTCACCCCAGCCAAGGTATTGGATATCCAATTTGGCACCAACTTTTTCTTCGATAATTTTGTTAGCGTTTTCTAGCAATTCATCCAAGTTATCTGGTTTGTCACCGATTTGGTACATTTTGATAACAGGTTTGTCACCTGAATCAGCAGCTTTTTTGCTGTTACCTGTCAAATTTCCACAAGCAGCAAGACCTGCAGCCAAAGCGACTACACTAGCAGATGCAAAAGCATATTTTTTCCAGTTTTTCATGATAAAAACTCCTTTTTTTATTTTTAAACTTATAAACAATGTAATGATCTTAACTTCACTCAAGGGAAGTTGGGAACTGAGAAATATTTTTTCTCAACAAGCACTATTCTTTCACACCACCGATAGTCAAACCTTTTACAAAGTAGCGTTGGAAGAATGGATACAAAATCGCGATTGGAAGGGTTGCGACCACAACCATGGCCATACGTCCTGTTTCTTTCGGTAGAGCAACTCCCAGTTGACCAGATAGGCCGACTGCTTTGGCGATGTAGTCCATATTTTGTTGGATTTGCATGAGCAAATATTGCAATGGATACAAGTTATCACTCTTGATGTAAAGAAGGGCATTGAACCAGTCATTCCAGAAACCAAGAGCTGTCAAGAGCGTGATGGTTGCGATACCTGGTAGTGACAATGGCAAACAGATTTGGAAGAAAATCCGAGCTTCACTGGCACCATCGATACGAGCGGATTCAAGAATGGCTTCTGGGATGGTCTTCTTAAAGAAGGAACGCATCAAGACAATATTGAATGGTGAGAGAAGCATTGGAACAATCAAGGCCCAAACAGTGTCACCAAGCTGAAGTACACGAGTTACCATGATATAACCTGGTACCAAACCAGCGTTGAACAACATACTGAGAAGTACGAAGATGGTAAAAAATCTGCGATACTTAAAGGTTGTCCGTGAAATAGCGTAGGCATAAGTTGTTGTGATAAAGACATTTGTCAATGTCCCAACTACGGTTACAAAGACTGAGATGAAGAGGGCTTGGAGGATTTTATCCTTAAACTGTGCTAAGAACTCAAATCCATCTAATCCAAATTGGGATGGGAAGAAGCTATATCCATTTTGGAGGATACTCTTTTCATCTGTCACCGAAATCACGATAACGAATACGAAGGGTAGGATACAAGAGAGGGCAACCAAACCAGAAATGGTACTAAAGAAGATATCTGCTTTCTTACTGAAGGAGTGAATACCGACATTATCAATTTTTTCTTTTTTAATTTTCTTTTCTGCCATATTCTCCTCCTTTCTAGAACAAGGCTGAGTTTGGATCAACTCGTCTTGCAAGTAAGTTTGATAGGATAACCAGAATCAAGCCAACAACTGATTGGTAGAGACCTGCCGCTGATGCCATCCCGATATCTGCTGTCTGAGTCAAGCCATTATATACATATACGTCCAAGACATTGGTTACATTATAAAGCTGACCAGCATTGTGGGGGATTTGGTAGAAAAGACCGAAGTCTGCACGGAAGATATTTCCGACTGCAAGGATGGTCAATACAGTTACCAGCGGTGTCAACTGCGGAATGGTTACATTGCGAATTCGTTGCCATTTGCTGGCTCCGTCTACTGTCGCTGCTTCGTAATAGGTTGGATCAATTCCCATGATTGTCGCATAGTACATGACACTGCTATATCCAAAACCTTTCCAAATACCTAGGAAAAGTAGGAGATATGGCCAGATGCCTAAGTTAGCGTAGAAATTGATTTCCTTCATCCCGATAGACTCTAGGAAATGGTTGAACACCCCTTTGTCAATGTTTAGGAAGGCATCTGTAAAGAAACTGATGATAACCCAAGACAAGAAGTAAGGGAACAACATGGAAGTTTGGAAGATCTTAACCATTCTCTTAGAACGGAGTTCACTGAGGATGATGGCAATCCCTACTGATACAATCAAGCCAATAAAGATAAAGCCGAGATTGTAGAGGACAGTATTTCGTGTGATAATAAAGGCGTCTCTTGAACTAAATAAGAATCTGAAATTATCTAGTCCGACCCATTTACTATTCATGATACTATCTATGAAACCATTACTGGTCATGTGGTAGTCTTTGAAGGCAACCACGTTCCCAAATACTGGAATGTAGAAGAATAGAATCAACCAGAGTGCCCCTGGTAAAACCATCAAGAGAAAGATCCAGTTGTCTCTCAAGGTCTTTGAAAACTTATTCATAATTTCCTCCCTTTTTTATTTTGATATCCATCTAAAAATTCCTTTTTAGACTTTTGATAACGATTACATTATTAGTATACTCCTATTTGCTGGTTAGGTTAAACTCCTAATTATAGAAAAAACTCCACAAATTATTTTATGTGGAGTACTTTTGAAGAAAGGGATGTTTCACGCGAAACACTCTGAGTAAGGCACGGTGTTCTTGTTTTTTATGTCGTATAAATGGTTGAAGCTGTCGCAATGGTATGCCACTGGTTGGCTGTTGTGGCTGCGAAGTCCTTGTCTGCGTAGAAGTCGTTAAATGGCAGGATTTCCACTTCTAGTTCGTCGATGCGGTCAATCTGACCAGTCAGATAAGCCTCGATACGGCTTTCTGCTCGCTTGATGCGTTGCAAGAGTCCGCCCATACGGATGTCAACTGTATCCAAACCAAAGACCTTGTTTTCTTTGAGCCATTGGTGGCTAAAGAGCTTGTGGAAGTTTTCAACATCACTTCTGAGTTTTGGCAATTCTTCTCTGGCAATTTGTTTCAAGCTGTCTTTGTCATCCGCTTGATAGGCTTTGCGAATGCGTCGTCCTACATCCACTTTGCTACTTAAAATCTGGTTCAACTGGGCCTGAGTTTCAAAGAGGTAGGCATAGTTGCCAGCTTTTTCTTTAATGTTAGCAAGCGTCTCAGCTGCCTGAGCGAAGTGGGGCTTGTCTTGTTCAGGTGTCATGTGCTGGTCAAGTATCGGACAAAGAACATCCTGATAAAAGACATAGCGGTTGGGATTGATACCACTGAGATTGCCTGGTAAGTCTGGCAAGAGGTTGGCAAGGTCAATCTGCATAAAATCTTCAACTGATAGACCTGTATTGGTCTGGAAATGAGCAGACAGTCGGTCTAGGTCATTGCGATAGCTGAGTTCTGCCCAGATTTGCAAGCTTGGTAGAACAGCGAATTGGGCTGTTTCACCACCATTATCCCCCCAACCCGTTACAATGACTTCTTTTATCTCATTGGCACGACAGGCTTTATTGGCTTCAATAGCGATGAGACGGCTGAAATGGTTGTTGGGTGTGAAACCGATCCATTTCCAAGCCCCGCCTGCAAAGGCGATATCTTGGCTAATCTTGTGGTGATTACGGAAATTGCGGTTATATTTTTCCTCGCTATCCTGATAATAGTCCCAGTAAACCAAAGTCACACGATCTTTGAGGCGGTCTAGGTATACACGAGTTTCCTCTGGGATTTCCACGTCGCGGTCGTACTGGCCATCTGCTGACATAAGTTTAAAGAACATATCGCTCCACATCTGGCAATGGAAACCATATTTGTCAGCAATATCCAGCACGCGCTCCAAGTGTTGGCACATGAGGAGACTACGATCCACAACACCATTCAGAATCAAGTAGCGTCCCAAACCAACCAAGTGGGCTTCGTCCATCCCGATATTGACCTTGCGAGTCTTCAGTTTAGATAGAGTAGCAAACATACCATCAATCAGGTCATAAACCTTTTCTTCGCCGATAAGGAGGATATCCTCCACATCACGGAGCTCCTGAACTTCTTTGACACCCCATTTAACGAAGGCAGACAAGTGGGCCAAGGTCTGGATACATGGCACAAAGGTCATGTCAAACTGCTGGGCATAGGCTTCGATTTCCTGCAACTCCTCAGCTGAGTAGGCTCCACGGAAATAGCCAAAGTAAGGCTGCCCTTCAATCTGGTAAGTGTCTTCCATGTAAAGTTCAAAGGTTGAATAGCCCATGAGAGCTAAGAGTTCAATCATCTGCTTGGCAGAAGCGACATTCAGCACCGCATTGCGCGAACAGTCAGCCATATAGGCTAAATCTTCGTAAGCTGCTTGTTCCTCAATCTCTACTTTATCACCTTCTACTAGAGCTGTTGCCAACAAGGACAAGGCACGATAAAGTTGGTGAGGTTTGCGGTAGGTCAATTGATAGTGACCATCCTCACCCTTGATAGAGATAGAAGCTTGATCAGACTGAGTGACTAACACCTCAACATCTGGTAGAGAAATGTGCTTTTTTAATATTTCAATAGCTTGCGCTTGTTTGGGACTGAGTCCTGTAAATCTTACCATTGGTTTTCCTCCTGTAGCCAGTTAACAAGGGCACCGTAAAGATTAGCATCTGCATGATAGGTGCAGGCTTGGATAACGGGTGCGACCGTGTATTCTTCGTAGGTATCAACAAAGTCATCTACAGCCTTCTTGACACCTTGAATAAAATCTGGATTTTGACTGATAGAGCCTCCCAGACTGATGACATCTGGGTCGATCAGATACTGAATATTGAGCAAGCCTTGCGCCAGATTACGATTCATGCGCTCAATGGCTTCTTGACAAAGAGCATTGCCAGCTGCGGCCTCTTGGTAAATCTTGCGACCGTCCCAATCAGTCTGACCAGATTTTTCAATCACGTAGCGTACCATATTCCCAGTTGATGCTAGTTGCGACCAGTTGTTGAGCTTTTCAGCAGGGGCAAGGGTTGTCATGTAGCCAAATTCTCCACCCAGGCCGTGGCGACCTCTGTGAAGTCTGCCATTGATAATCATGGCTCCGCCAATCCCTGTCCCAATCACGACACAGGCTGCATTTTCAAGTTCTGGATGAGCCAGTAATTCACTGAGTCCAACGCAGTTGGCATCATTTTCCAGATGGACAGGAATCTGATAAGAACTAAGCGCCTCATACCAAGAAAATCCGTGGATATAAGGCACGGCACTGAAGCCATCAATCACACCTGTCTCTTGATTAACCGCACCTGGAACGCTCATAGCAATCCCGCTGTAATCCTGTTCTGACAAGCGTTGATCTAGCCACGCTAGTAAATCCTCCAAACTTTCAGGCGTTGGAATGCTTGTCTTATTCAGTATTTTCCCATCAGGAGTCAGACTGGCAAACTTAATCCCAGTCCCTCCGATATCAATCGTTGCAATGGTCATTGTTTTTACCATAAAAGGGGCAAATCAGCAGTTAGTTCTTACCTTTTCGCCCCTCCTTTCTTTTTATGTTTACTTTTTGAAATTAAATTTCTTCTTTTTTGATGAATTCTGTACGAATTTCTTGTGGAGCCAATAGTCCTGAATGAACTGGATATGGTCGCTCAAGTAGGTCAAGTAAGAGATGTTGACTTTCCGGTACACGTACATTTTCACTACACATATTGTAGTAACGAAGGACATAGCCTTCTTCATTTTCAGCTACCTTAAAGGCTGTTGGACAGATTTGCGGTATGCTGAGAACAGAATGGCTCAAGAGGCTACCAGTCGCAGCTACGCTTCCTTCCTGTCTAGCAAGCTGAAGGCTGGTAAATGGTGTCTGCAAGGCTTTAGCACGACGATAGGCTGAGAAGCGTTCTTGGGCTTGGTGGCATTCAAGCGCAAACTCGACTTCAAACTCACGCAAGCATTGTGCTTCTGGTGTTGGGAAGTAACCCCAGTCACCTAACTCACCTGATGCACGCAGAATGGTCACGGCAATGGTGTCGTCTCCAAGGATTTCGTATTCATTCAATCCCTTGTTGGATACAGTCACACCTTTTTCATCGTCATACAGACTGACAAAGGCTTGTTGGTGTTGAGGATTTTCAGGATTTTCCCATGAAGCTGCTGGTTTGTTTGGTCGTGTCACCACCTCATAAATGCTTTCAGAATCATTGCTTGGACGCGTGTTGTGAGTCTTGACCAAGAGACGGATACGGTGGTCTTTGGCAGTGTTGGTAAAGCGAGTCTTGCAACGAATTTGTGGGTTGTCAACAAAGACAGTCAGCTCAGTTTCCAGAGGAATACTTGTCAACTCTTCTGAACGTCCAGCCTCACGCTTCATAAACTCGATGATGCCTTTTTGCTCTTCTTCTAGCTTTTCATCCGCACTGACAGGCACGGTCAATTCATGTTTGAGCAAGATTTTAGCATAGCGAGCTGTGTTTTCCAAGACCTCGTAACCCTTTAGCTCTGCATAGATTGGCTCTGTTTCTTTTGGTTGGAAATAGATATACTCATTTCCGATGTCACCACGGTCTTCGAAGCGGATAAAATCTTCATAAGCTTCGTGAGTTGTCTTATCATAGACTGTGATGTTGTCATCCACACTCACCGTTACAAATGGCGTATCAATCACTCCGTTTTGGTAAATACCGTCGCGGTGTTCTTGTTCTCCTTCCAGCAATTGGAAGGTTGTCCAAGAAAGTGGCGCTAGGTGAACTGGAATGGTCACGCGCACTTGTCGAGCAATACGAGCTTGGCGGAACTTGTCTTTTGGTAAATCGTACTCAAAATTAGCTCCGAGGTCTTCGATTTTAGCCTCTACAGGACGCCCATCCAAGTCCTCCACACGGTAGCTTGGCAAGGTAAGAGCAGCCATCTTCTTGTAACCTTCTGTTGGGTGCAATTCCTTGAAATCACAAGTCGCCACATCAATCACTGTGCTGACAGTATCAACCTTATCATGCAAGCCTGTGTTAATGACAGTAAAGAGATAATCACTTTGAGCCTTAGCTGTAGCTATTTTGCCCTTCCACTCGTTCAGAAGATTGCTTTTCACAAAGTTTCCGACTTGGTTGACCTTGGCAAAACGAGTTTCCATCTCACGGTGAACTTCGTCCACGCTACAACCACAAATACTATCATGCGGCGCATTTTGTAAAAGTGTTTTCCAAGCATAGGTCAACTGATCCTTGTGGTTGTGGCCCCCAGTGATAATTGTCAAGGGTTCTACAACTTGTTCTAGTAGGTTGCTATTTTCTTGGAAGGCTTGTTTGAGGTAAATGCGAGATGAAGAAGTGTTGGCAAGTGTGTACCAACCATCTGTTTCCTGACTGGTCAACTCACCTGTAACCGTTGATAACTGCTCTGGAAGCGCACCTTCCACAGCTTGAACATATTCATCAAAAGAACTATGAACAAAGGTTACATCTGGGAAGAGTTCATTTGCCACACGAATGGCTTCGCTCAGATTTTTCTGTACAGGCTGGTGATCACATCCGTTCATCATCAACCATTGGTTGGTCGAAGCGTAGGCACGCACATCTGACAATTTTTGTTTCCAGAAGGTCAAGGCCTCATCTTTATCAACTGGAATTTCATTCCCGTTACTGTACCAGTTGGCAAAGAGAATACCTAAAACACGACTACCATCCGCACCCTGCCAGTACATTTCTGAAAACTGGGATGTAAACTGCTCATCTTCGAGGACTTGGTTGTCAAATCCAATCGGCTTCACACCACGACCAAAGGCCGCCACGTGAATACCTGATTTTTGAAGAATTTGAGGCGCTTGTCCCATATTTCCAAAGGTATCTGGGAAGTAACCAATCTGAGTTGATTTACCCCATTTGGCACATTCAGCTTGTCCAATCAAGGTATTGCGGACATTGGCTTCGCTGGAAATCAAGTAGTCATCCTGCAAGATGTAAAAGGGACCAATCTTCAATTTTCCTTCGTCAATGTAGCGTTGAACTTTGTCGCGATTTTCAGGGCGAATCTCCAAGTAGTCATCAAGGACAATGGTTTGTCCATCTAAATGGAAACTCTTGAACTCAGGGTCATTTTCAAAGAGATCAAAGAGATTGTCAAACAATTCCACCAACTGCATACGGTGGCTTTCAAAAGGCAAGTACCACTCACGGTCCCAGTGACTATGAGAAATAATATGTACAACAACATTTTCCATGAAGTAAAACCTCATTCTAAATTTAAATTTTAACGTTTTAAATGCAAATTTGTGATTCTTTCCAAGAATCATTTGCGCTAAAGCGTGTTCTTTAGCGAATATCCAAGTAATCCAAGACCAACTCACAGAACATCATGTTGGCCCAAGAAAACCATTCACGTGAGTAGAGGGTCGGATCATCCACGTGGAAGCTTTCGTGCATAACACCTGTTCCACCATCACAAGCAACCAGCTGATCCAGCAAGAATTTCTTCTCTGCCTTATCTCTTGTTGTCAAACCTTGGATAGACAGAGCGATTGGCCAGATATAGCGATAGAAGGTATGAGAACTTCCGAGACCGCTAGCGTATTCTCCTTGGTAGAAATATGGATTTTCAGGGCTCAGAATGGTACGACGAGTTGCTTGATACACTTCATCGTTGACATCGCAGTAGCCCAGATAAGGCGCAGCCAACAAACTTGGAACGTTTGGATCATCCATGATGCTGGCATTTCCTAGACCATCTACTTCAAAGGCATAAATCTTTTCGCCCTTGCTGTTGGTGGTGTAGGCATAATTTTCGATTCCTTCTTGGATTTCAGCCTGGAGGCGCTTGGCATCAGCAATAACACTCTGGCTATCAGCTAGGGCTAGTTCTGCAAAGATTTCTTGGACATACCCTAAAACAACAACTGCAAACATATTTGACGGAATCAAGTAGCTATATTGACAACAATCATCACTTGGACGAAAGGCTGACCAGGTCATTCCTGTCACGGCAAAGTCAGGACCAAAACCATCATTTACCAAAGTGTCTTCCTTGCGGTCCGTATCTCGGACAAAACGATAAGGAGAGTTCTTGTGGTCTTGTTCTACCGTCCATAGATGGAGAATTTCCTTAGTCGCTGTGACAAAAGTTTCATCAAACTGACTAGTCTCGCCAGTCTCTTTCCAGAGGAGATAAGCCAACTGCAAAGGATAGCAAAGCGAGTCCACCTCGTACTTGCGTTCCCAAATCCAGCCATTAAGGTCGGTGTGGTCGGTCTCGTGGTGCCCCTTCCAGTTTTCCTCAATATTAAAGGAATTGGCATAAGGATCCTTTAGAATCAAGGTCATCTGACGTTTAACCAAACTTGCAATGGTCTGACGCAGGAGGGCATCTCTTTTAGCCACATGCAGGTAGGGTCTGAGTTGGGCTGTCGAATCTCGAAGCCACATAGCAGGAATATCCCCAGTCAAGACAAAAGTTGAACCGTCTTCTAAGATTTCAACCGTATTGTCCAAGGTGTCGGTGTAGCAACGCTCGAAAACATCCACCCACTCTGGATGGTCCTTAGCCCGCTCTGCAACTTCATCTAGCCATTCTCTAACAATTTCTTTTGAATAAATCATCGTGCAGTATCCTCTTTCAAACAAGATTCATTTTCAGTATATAGCTTTTGAGACAGAAAATACATACACAAATGATAGTCATTTTTCTACAAAATAGTTATCTTTAAAACTCCTTTTCTAAAGGCCCTCTTTTTCTGATATAATGTAGAAAAACAGCTAAAGGAAAGACTATGAAACCACTACTTGAAGCCATCGATACCCGCTTTGGAACTGCTAGCAAGCATGCCTTCTCTCGGGGAAATACCCTGCCCTACACAGGCGTGCCTTTTGGGATGAATTACTTTGTGCCCCAGACCAGTGACCAGGAGGGAGCTTGGTTTTTCGATCCGCATTTGCCCATCTTTCAGGGGATTCGATTAACCCACCAGCCTAGTCCTTGGATTGGGGACTACTCTTGGCTCCTCCTGACACCTGTTACAGGCCAACTAGGTGGAGACAGCCTCTTCCACCGCCAGTCTTCCTATGATAGGGATAAGGCCTCTTTTCAACCTCATTATTTGAAGATTTTCTCCCTGCGCTATCAGATTGAAAGCCAGCTTACACCGACTTGCTACGGCGCTTCTATTCGTTTGGAGCAAAAGCAAGGCAAAGCCCTCTCCCTCTATCTTCACGCAGCAGATGAACTGACAATAGAACAAGTAAATAAGCGGACTCTTGCCCTGCGACAAGAAGGAAAAACTGAGACCAATAAAAATCCGCTAATAATGTTCACTGCCCTGCAAATGAACACGGATATTCTTGCTGTCAACCAAGAAAGAGGAGACTGGCGAATTGACCTGACAGATAGTCATGCTGAAATCCAGCTAGCAACTTCTTTCATCTCCCCTTCTCAAGCTCTAGTCAATCTACCTCAAGAAGATTTTGATAGCTGTAAAGCAAGTGCCCAAGCGGACTGGGAAAATCTCCTACATCGTTTTGACGTTATCGAGAAGGGAGAGGCTGACCGAACCTTCTTTGACCACTGCCTTTACAGACTCTTCCTATTTCCTCAGACTTTTTATGAGGTTAATGAATCAGGGCAAGCCATCCACATGGATTTGGCTACTGGAACTGTCAAGCCTGGTGTTCTCTTCAGCAACAATGGTTTCTGGGATACCTTCCGCACCACCTTCCCCCTCTTTGCCCTTATCATACCGGAATACTACCACCGCTTCTTAGAAGGATTTCTCAATAACTACCGCGATACCGGATTTCTTCCAAAATGGCTGGCCCCAGATGAACGTGGCATGATGCCTGGTACCCTTTTAGACGGCATTATCGCAGATAGCGCCTGCAAGGACATGGCTCCCGACTTGGAAGAAGAACTCCTTCAAGCCATGCTTGAAACAGCCACCAAATCCGACCCTCTCGGCATCAATGGTCGCCACGGACTAGCCCAATACCAAGAGCTGGGCTACCTCTCTACCGACCACCACGAAAGCGTCAGCCATACCCTAGACTATGCCTATAGCGATTTTTGTATCGCTAGCTGTGCCGAAAAACTCGGTCAGAATGATATCGCAGAAACTTATAGAACTGCTTCACAAAATTACCGCCATCTATTTGACGCTGAAACAGGCTACATGCGAGCGCGAGACAATCAAGGAAACTTCCGTCCTGACTTCTCTCCATACAGTTGGGGACGTGATTATGCCGAATGTTCTGCCATTCAAGCGACTTTAGGCGTTCTCCACGACATCCCAGACTTAATCCAACTTATGGGTGGAAAAGAAGCCTTCAGCAAGTATCTTTTGAAAGTCTGTCAAGAGGCTCCCCTCTTTGAGACAACAGGCTATGGTTACGAGATTCATGAGATGAGCGAGATGGCAACTGCTCCTTTTGGACAAGTCGCTATTTCCAACCAACCGAGCTTCCACATTCCTTATCTCTTCCGCTACAGCAACAACCCTGACTACACCGCCCTTCTTATCAAGACCTTACGTCAGAAAGCCTTTCACCCAAGCTGGCAAGCCTATCCTGGCGATGAAGACAATGGCAGTCTCTCAGCCTGGTACATCTGGTCAGCTCTCGGTTTTTATCCGACCTGTCCAGGAAAACCAAGCTATGATCTCGGAATCCCTCTCTTTAACCACCTCCGTATCTACCTTGCTAAAGAAGGTAAATGGCTAGATATTCATACTGAGCAAAACCACAACCATTTTAACTTTGTCAAAGAATGCCGACTGGACACAACTCTAGTATCAACTATTCAACACCAAGACCTCCTAAAAGCTGAGCAACTAACTTTCACACTTAGCTGGTTACCAAGTCAGCCGTCCACTTCCTGAAATGCAAAAATCTCCTAGCAGACTTTCCTGCTAGGAGATTTTCTTATGAAAGGTACTTGCTTAAGCTTTGAAAATCGGATTTATCATCTGATGTTTATCAAACAATCTACCAATTAAGCTTCTTCGTCTTCTTTACGACGACGGCCTGCAAGACCAAGACCAAGTAATGCACTTGCGGCAGCTGCTACCATAGCTACAGTAGAATCTGCTGTACCTGTATTTGGCAATTCTTTAGCTGCTTTACGCGCGTTTGTTGTTGCTTCTTGGCTAGCATTAGCTGCTGCTTGAGCAGTAGCTGGGGCTACAGCTGGTTTTTGAGCAGCTTGGTCGTTAGCTGGAGTTGCATGATCAGTTGATGAAGCAACTTTCGCCATGAAGTCTTCGATACGTTTAACCATTGCATCCACTTCTGCTTGACTTGCGTCTGCATTAGCAAATACTTTCTTAGCATCTGCTGATAATGCATTCGCTTCTTTTGCAGTTTCTGCATCAAGCTTAGCTGATTCTTTAATGATCAATTCATCTAATTGATGGATAGCACCTTCTAACTTAGCTTTATTCACTTTTGCATCAGTGTTAGTAGCTGCGTTATTGCCAGAAGTTCCATTACCGTTACCACTGTTATTGCCTCCACCATTTGATGGTACATATGGACGTTGTTTGAATGCGTCATCTCTTGGAATTGCTAAGACTTGGCCTTCTTTTGTAACGATTGTTACATTTCCAGCTTTATCAATGTTAATAGCTAATTCTTTCTTACCATCTTTTTCAACTGTTGCATTACCATCTTTGTCGATTGTAATTTTCACTTTAGAATCTTTAGATGTGTAAACTGTGTTTCCATCTTTATCTGTTGATTTAATGTAAGCATCAAGATCGAATTCTTCTACATTTGTGATAGCACCTAGAACCTTGAATTGGAATTTCGCTTTTTCTTCTGGAGTAATATTTTCAAGGTCTTTTACCTCTACTTTACTCAAGTCGATATCAAGATTATCTCCACCGTGTTTAGATTTAGAAACAGCTTCTTTATCTTTCACTAATTGTTCTTTAGAAATTGTTGCTGTAGAACCGTCTGGCATTGTTACTGTTGCGTTTCCTTTATCGTCTACTACTACAGTTGCACCTGGGTTGACTGCTTCAATTGATTTCTTAACAGCGTCTTTTTCGTCTTTTGTTAAGTTTTCTTTATCTCCAACTAATGTACGGACAGCTGGTGTTTTCACTTTAGCAGTCTTAGCTTCGTCAGCAAATTTTTCTGCTGGGATGACTAAGTCTGAAGCTGGGATGTTAAGAACTGTTCCGTCAGCTTTCGTTACTGTTGCATTTCCTTTATCGTCTACTACTACAGTTGAACCTGAGTTGACTGCTTCAACAGCTTTCTTAACTGCTGCTTTCTCTTTTGAATCTAGAGAATCTGGATTTTCCACTACAGTCTTAGCTGCTGGTGTGTTTGCATCGTTACCACCATTTGGTTTCGTAGCATCATCTTCAACTTTAACTAAGTCTGTTGATGGGATAACTGAAACATTACCATCTTTGACTACTGTTGCATTTCCTTTGTCATCTACTACAACTTCAGCACCTGGATTTGCTGCTTTAACTTTGTCTGCGATTGCTTTCTTCTCAGCGTCAGTTAATTTCTCAGGGTTCGCTACTTTTGTCTTAGAAGCTGGTGTAACTGCGTTGTCTTTAGCTTTTCCATCATTCACATCTTTTTCAGATTTTGTTAAATCTGATGCTGGAATGACTGCTGTCTTACCATTTTCTAATGTTACTGTTGCGTTGCCTTTGTCGTCTACTACTACAGTTGAACCTGGGTTTACTGCTGACACTTTATCCGCAATTGCTTTCTTCTCTTCTGGAGTTAGAGCATCTGGATTTGCTACTTTTGTCTTAGAAGCTGGTTTAACAATGTCATTTCCTGCTTTTGGTGCTTTTTCTGCATCTGATGTCTTAGTTAAGTCTGATGCTGGGATTACAACTGGTTTACCGTCTTTAGGTGTTACTGTTGCGTTGCCTTTGTCGTCTACTACTACAGTTGCATCTGGATTTAAGGCTGTAAGCTTATCTGTGATTGCTTGTTTTTCTTCATCAGTTAATGAAGTTGGATCTTTCACTACAGTCTTATCTGCTGGTTTAACTACGTCGTTTCCTGCTTTTGGCTTAGCCGCATCTTCTTTTGATTTCGTTAAGTCTGCTGCTGGAATTACCGCTGTCTTACCTTCTGGTGTTGTTACTGTTGCGTTTCCTTTGTCGTCAACCGCTACAGTTGCACCTGGATTTACTGCTTTAACTTTAGCTACGATTGCATCTTTCTCATCTTGTGTTAATGAGTCTGGATTTGCTACTGCAGTCTTGTCAGCTGGTGTGTTCACATTGTTTCCTGCTTCTGGTTCAGCCGCTTCTGCTTCTGTTTTCACTAAATCAGCTGCTGGAATTGTTGCAGTAGTTCCATCAGTTAGAGTTACTGTTGCATTTCCATTTTTGTCGAATACAACTTTTTCAGCATTTGGATTTACCGCTTTGATTGCTTCTGTAACCTTAGCTTTATCCGCATCTGTTAAAGCATCTGGATCTTTCACAACTACTTTGTCAGCTGGTGTATTCACTTTATTTCCTGCATTTGGTTTAGCTGCGTCTGCTTCTGTTTTCACTAAATCAGTTGCTGGAATTGTTGCTGATTTACCATCTTTCAATGTAACTGTTGCATTTCCTTTGTCATCTACAAATACTGCTTTAGCATCTGGATTTACTGCTTTAACTTTAGCTTCGATTGCTTTCTTCTCTTCTGGAGATAGAGATTCTGGATTTGCTACTACAGTCTTATCTGCTGGTTTGTTAATGTTGTTTCCAGCTTTTTCATTGGCAGCTTCTGCTTCAGTTTTCACTAAATCATCTTTCGGAATGACTACAGTCTTACCGTCTTTAGTTGTTACTGTTGCATTTCCTTTGTCATCTACGAATACAGTTGTTCCATCTGCTGGTGGGTTAACTTCTTTAACTTTAGCTGTGATTGCATCTTTCTCATCTTGTGTTAATGAGTCTGGATTTTTCACTAAAGTTTTATCCGCTGGTTTCTTAACTGCATCTTGCTTAGCTGGATCTTGTAAATCTGCTTTTGGTTTAACTAAATCTGCTGCTGGAATTGTTGCAATGTTACCTTCTTTAGTCTTAACTGTAGCATTTCCTTTATCGTCAAATACTACTTCAGCACCTGGATTTACTTCTTTGATTTTCTTCTCAACTTCTTCAAGCTCTTTTGCAGTTAATTTAGCTGGGTCTTTCACTAATACTTTATCTGCTGGAGTGTTTACTTTGTTACCAGCATTTGCTGTATTCTTATCAGCTTCTGTCTTCACTAAATCATCTACTGGAATTGTAGCTGTTTGTCCGTCTGGAGTTGTTACTGTTGCGTTTCCTTTTTCGTCCACGTATACAGATGCTCCTGGGTTAACTTCTGCAACTCTGTCTTTGATAGCTTGGATATCGTCAGAAGTTAAGTGATCTTTATCTGCCACTAATTCTCTATCAGCTGGTTTGTTGATGACGTTACCTGCTTTTGGATCAGTTAACACTTCATCTGCAGTTTTCACTAAATCATCCGCTGGAATTACCGCTGTTTTTCCTTCTGGAGTTGTTACAGTTGCGTTTCCTTTGTCATCTACTACTACTGTTGCTCCTGGGTTAACTTCTTGAACCTTAGCTTTAATTGCTTCTTTTTCTGGCTCTGTTAAAGCATCTTTATCTGCAACTACTGTTTGATCGATCGGTTTCTTAATTGCATCTTGTTTAGCTGCATTTTCCAAGTCGTCTTTAGCATTTGATTTCACTAAATCTGAAGCTGGAATTGTTGCTGTCTTACCGTCTGGTGTTGTTACTGTTGCATTTCCTTTGTCGTCTACTACTACTTTTGCTCCTGGATTTACTGATTCTACAGCTTTTTGAATAGCATCTTTAACATCTTTTGGTAATGTTGCATTTGGATCATTCAATACTGCTGGATCTACAAGTGCTTTTTCAGCTGGAGTGTTTACTTTGTTTCCTGCTGATGGAGTTGTTTTAGCTGCTGGATCTTTCAGTAAGTCTTCAACTGGGATTGTTGCTGTCTTACCGTCTGGTGTTGTTACTGTTGCGTTTCCTTTATCGTCTACGAATACAGTTGAACCTGGGTTAACTGCTTCAACCGCTGCTTTAATTTTAGCTTTAACTTCGTCTTTCTTATCTCCAGTTAAGTCTGCTGGTGTTGCTGAAACTTTATCTGCTGGTTTGTTGATATTGTTTCCTGCGTTTGCACCTTCAGCGTCTTTTGCAGTTTTCACTAAGTCTGATGCTGGGATTACTTCAGTTTTACCGTCTGGTGTTGTGACTGTTGCGTTTCCTTTTTCATCTACAACTACTGTTGTATTTTCTGGATTTACTTTTGCTACAGCTGCTTTGATTGCATCTTTTTCAGCTGGAGTTAATTTAGCTGGGTTCTTAACAAGTGTTTTGTCTGCTGGTTTCTTAACTGCATCTTGTTTAGCAGGATCTGTTAAGTCAGCATTCGTTTTCGCTAAGTCTGATGCTGGGATTGTTGCTACAGCTCCGTCTTTCGTTGTTACTGTTGCATTTCCTTTGTCATCAAATGCTACTTTAGCATCTGGATTTACAGCTTTAATCTTATCTTCGATTGCTTTTTTCTCTTCTGGTGTTAAGTTAGCTGGATCTTTTACAACTACTTTATCTGCTGGAGTATTTACTTTGTTTCCTGCATTTGGAGTTTCTTTAGCTGCTGGATCTTTTACTAAGTCTTCAACTGGAATTGTCGCTGTTTTACCATCTGGAGTAGATACAGTTGCGTTTCCTTTGTCATCTACGAATACTTTAGCATCCGGGTTAACTGCTTCTACTTTAGCTTTGATTGCTTTGATGTCTTCAGGAGTTAACGCATCTTTGTTCGCAGATACTTTATCAGCTGGTTTGTTAACGTTGTTTCCTGCTTTTGCACCTTCAGCTTCTGTTGGAGATTTCACTAAGTCAGTTACTGGAATAGTTGCTGTTTGTCCGTCTGGTGTAACTACAGTTGCATTTCCTTTATCGTCTACTACTACTGTTGCACCTGGGTTTACTGCTGCTACTTTGGCTTTGATTGCTTCGATATTTTCAGGAGTTAATGCATCTTTATCAGCAACTACTTTGTCTGCTGGTTTGTTGATGTTGTTTCCTGCTTTAGCAGTTTCTTTGTCAGCTTCTGTTTTCACTAAGTCAGCTTTTGGAATTACTACAGTTTTACCACCTGGTGTTGTTACTGTTGCGTTTCCTTTGTCATCAACTACTACAGTTGAACCTGGATTTACTGCTTCTACAGCTGCCTTAATAGCATCTTTAGCTTCTTGTGGTAAATCTTGATCAGCTGCTACTTTTGCTGGGTCAACGACTACTTTGTCTGCTGGTTTGTTTACAGCATCTTGTTTCGCTGGGTCAGCTAAGTCAGCTTTAGGTTTTACTAAATCGCTTGCTGGAATTGTTGCTGTTTTGCCTTCTGGTGTTGTGACTGTTGCATTTCCTTTTTCGTCAAATACTACGTCAGCACCTGGGTTTACAGCTTTGATTTTAGCTTCGATTGCTTTTTTCTCATCTGGTGTTAATGCAGCTGGGTTTTCTACCACTACTCTATCCGCTGGAGTGTTTACTTGGTTTCCACCAGTTACATTATCTTTGTCAGTTGGAGCTTTTACTAATTCGCTTACTGGAATAGTTGCTGTTTTGCCTTCTGGTGTTGTTACAGTCGCGTTTCCTTTTTCATCAACAACTACTGTAGAATCAGGGTTTACTGCTTCAACTGCTGCTTTGATCTTAGCGATTTCTTCTGGTGTTAATTTAGCTTTATCTGCTACTTGTACTCTATCTGCTGGGTTGTTGATGTTGTTACCAGCTTTTGGATTAGTTTTTTCGTCAGCAGCTTTAACTAAATCATCAGCATCGATTACTGCTGTTTTGCCTTCTGGTGTTGTGACAGTAGCTTCACCTTTTTCGTTAACTGTAATTACTGAACCTTCTGGGTTAACCGCAGCGATTTTCGCTTTGATTGCTTCACGTTCTGGTTCTGTTAAAGCAGTTTTATTTGCTACAACAGTTTGTGAGTTTGGTTTGTTGATGTCATCTCCACCGTTTGCTTTCTCAGCATCTTCTGGTGTCTTGAATAAGTCACCTGCTGGAATTGTCGCAATTGTTCCGTCTGGGCGAATTACTGTTGCATTTCCTTCATCGTCATATTGAACTTTAGCATCAGGTCCATTTAATTTTTGAAGTTTTTCTGTTGCTTTTGCTTGATCAGTTGGGTTTGTTGCATCACCAACTACTTTATCTGCTGGTTTACGAATTCCAGTATTAGCTGAATCAGGTTTTGCTGCATCTGCTAATGTACGTACTAATTCTGATGCTGGGAATGCTGCTGTTTTTCCTTCTGGAGTTGAAACAGTTACTGTTCCTTTATCGTCCATAGTTACTACTGCGTTAGGGTTAACGTCACGAACAGCTTGTTTGATTTTTGCTTTTTCATCATCCGTTAATTTCGCAGGATCTTTAACGATAACTTTATCCACTGGACGTTTAATATCGTTACCACCATTTGGAGTATCTAAAGCATCTGCAGCTTTCGTTAAATCAGCTTGTTTTAATGGCTCTGTTTTACCATTTGGTAATGTTACACTTGCAGTTCCATCAGGATTTACTGTTACAGTTGCACCTGGGTTTACTGCTTCGATAGCTTTTTTAAGTTTAGCTTGTTCGTCAGCATCTAGATTTGTTGGGTCTTTAGCGATTAGTTTATTACCTGGTACACGTGCAGAGTTGATTGCTTTAATCGCTTGTTCACCTGCTTTTTTAGCTAGGTCAACGTCGGCATTTTTCTTAGCACCAGTGATTGCTGCATCTGTTGCTTCTTTAATGTCATCTACTTCTTTTTTAAGTTTTTCTTTAGCTGCATCAGATAATGTGTTGTCATTTTGAAGAGCTTGTTTTTTAGCTTCTGCTTCATCTGCTACTGCAGTTTTAGCTGTTGTTTTTTTGTTAGCTGGTGGATTTACAGCTGCTACTTCATCAACACCTGTTTTCTTAGCTGCATCTACTGCATCTTGAGCTGTTTTAGCATCTGCTGGTGTTGCTGCTTTATCAGGTTGAGCGGTAATCGCATCTGTTGCTTTTTTCGCTAATCCTTTAGCTTCTTCTTTAGCTGCATCTTTTTCTTCTTTTGTTAAATCTGTACGAGCGTCGATTTGTTTTTCTTTTTTAGCTAACTCGTCAGCTACTGCTTTTAGAGCATTTTCTTTAGCAATTGGGTTTACAGTCTTAACGTCTGCTACACCTTTATCTTTTGCTGCATCTACTGCTTTTTGCGCTTCTGCTGCTTCTGCTGCTGTTGGTTTATTATCAGGTTGATTAGCAACTTCAGCTAACTGTGCATCTGCTAATTTCTTAGCTTCTGCTTTAGCTGCTTTTTTCTCTGCATCTGATAAGTCTTTACGTGCATCTAATTCATTATTTTTAGCTTTTAACTCATCAGCAATTGCTTGTTTAGCAGCGTCTTTAGCTACTGGGTTAACTTTCGCTACAGCATCAGTACCTTCAGTTTTAGCTGTATTTACATCTGTTGCATTTGTAGCGTCATCAATTTTATCTAATGCCGCTTGTTTATCTTCATTAACTTTAGCTTTAGCTTTTTCTTTTTCAGCTGGTGACAAAGCAGGATTGTCAGTGATAGCTTTGATTTTATTATCAGCTTCAGTTGTTACTGCATCAATAGCTGGTTGCTTGTCTAATTTAGCAACTTTATCTACAGGAATAGTATCTTTAGAACCATCTTTATAAGTTACTACTAAGTTATCTCCGTCTTGTGTTACAGTATCTACTGCTTTCTTAACGTTGTCTGCAGAAACTGCTTCATCTTTATTGATGTTCTTATCTTTATTTTTCTTAGAGTATTCTAATTGAAGATTTTCTTTAATTTTGTCTAATTCAGCTTGTGGGATATTTTTCATATCTGATACTACTGGTTTCTCAGCATCAGTTAATTCTTTAACGTCATATTTAGCTGTTTGAGCTTTTAAAACAATTCTAAATCCACCCGGGTCTGTTGAGTATGATGAACCAGTCGCATTGTTGAAGATATTTCTTCCGTCTTTATCTGTTGCTGTTGCGTAACGAGTTACGATAGGATATTCACCATTCTCATCTGTTGGGAATTTCTTAGCATCTAATCCTGGTGTTGTCTTAGATAAGTTACCAGTGATGTGAATAGTTGCAGGGTTGTTTTCTGTTGCTTCCGTATCTTTAGAAATTTTTCCTACTGTCATATTATATTGATTATCTAAAACATTAGGATCATCTTGTCCAGTCTTCTGAGGTAGTTCTTTATTTCCACCCTGTCTAACAGACGCTTCCACTACCCTACCACTATCATCTGTATATTTAATAGGAATATCGAAATCTTCATTTGCATATACATATACATCTTTTTTACCATCTACAGAGTAAGGGATTTTCACTTCTGGAGCGTTGTTTGTACGAACTACATCTGAGATAGGTTTAGTATCTTTAGAACCATCTTTATAGGTTACTACAAGATTATCGCCATCTTTTTCTACTTTATCAACAACTTTTGAAGCATCTGCTACTTCTTCACCTTTTTTATCAGCTAAACGTGCATCATCATTTGTTTGAGCATATTCAACTTTAAGATTGTTTTTGATTTTTTCAAGATCTGCATCTGTTAAATCATTAGCATCGTTAACAGCAATTTTATTTTCTGCATCTAATGTTTTAATGTCATATTTAGTAGTTTGGTCTTTTTGGATGAAACGGATATATCCATTTACACTCTTATTATTATCAAATGAAGCAGAAGTATCTTTATCATCTGTATCTTTTGCATAAAGGATACGAGTCATTCCTGTATTAGAGTTTAATCCCCATGCTCCTTTTGGAATAGTACCTGTAAGTTTAATTTCATATGGTGAATCTTCACTTGCAGTTACTTCTGAAGTTGTCATACCTTCTTGTTTTAAGTACATTGCAGATTTATTTTTACCATCCATGTAAGACTCATTTTGTCCACCAGGGAATTTAAGAACTGCTTCTTTAACTTTTCCAGAATCATCTTTTACTTTTAGAGAAATATCACTTTCTTCTGTAGTATATAGATAGATTTGTTTATTTTCTTTATTAGAATATGGAATATCTAATGTTGGAGCTTCGTTTGTACGTGCGAAATCTGTTAATGGTTTAGTATCTTTAGAACCGTCTGCATATGTTACAACAACATTGTTTCCGTCTTTAGTTATTGATTGAATACGAGATGGTTGTTCTTTTTCATCAACTAATGTACCTTTTTTATCAGCTAAACGTTCATCTGGATTGTTTTGAGAATATTCAAGTTTAATTTTCTCTTTAATTTTGTCAAACTCAGCATCAGTAACGCTGTTAGCATCTGCTACGGCTACTTTATCTGCTTCAGCTGGAGTTTTAATGTCATATTTTAAAGTTTGTGGTTTAAGAATTACGTTAACTGCTGTTGGGTCAGTAGCATCACGACCATTCCCTCTTGCGTCGGCTCCGTCTTCATCCATAGCTTTTACAAAACGCCATCCTAATGGAGTTCCACCATTTTGAATTGCTTGATCAAATTTTTCTTTTGTAAATGCGCCTTCTGGTGCTGGAGTACCAGTATACGTAATAACAGCTGGATTTTCTGCTGTTGCTGTTGTTTCGGATGTGAATTTGTTTGCAGTAAATCCGTATTGAGTATCTTGTTTATTAGGTTCTCCTGCTACGTCTTTAAATTCTTGGTTACTTCCTCTTCTTAACTCAGCACTTGCAAGTTTACCACTATCATCTTTGATTTTAATATCAAATGTGTTAACTTCTGATGCATATACATATACTTCTTTTTTATCTGGTTTTGAATCTGAATATTGGATTTCTACTGTTGGTTTTTCGTTTGTACGTACAACACTTGATAATGCAGCCTCATCTGTTGAATCGTCAGTATATGTTACTACTACTTTTTTGTTTGCAGTATCAACATTAATATCTTTTACTACTGCAGTTTGATTTTTAAGTGCTTCACCTTTTTTAGATTCAAATCTAGCATCTTGGCTAGTTTTAGAATACTCGATTTTAATATTGTCTTTAATTTTCTTAACATCTGCTTCTGTTAAGTTGTCAATATCGTTAACACTAATTTTAGCTCCAGCATTTTCTGGTTGTTGAATGCTGTATTTGTATGTTTGAGATTTAAGGACAAAATACATATATCCTGGATCTGAAATAGTTCTAGTGTCTCCAGAATTTTTTAATCCTTGTTCATCCTGTACGTGTACAAAACGAGTACCAATATTTACAGTTTGATCTTCAGTTTTTGTATAAGATGCAGATTTTTTTAGTGCATCACTTGGCGTTCCTGAAATAATGATTTTTGCAGGATTAGCTTGAGTTGCATTAGTTAATTCTGCTGTTTCGCTTTCAGAACGATTGATTACTGTTGCAGTATATCCCCATTGAATATCTAGTTTATTTTCACCTTCTGATGAATTTCCGAAAGCTTGATTTGAACCTTGTTTTACAGTCGCAAAGCGAATTTTTCCACTCTCATCATATACAGGAATTTCAATACCTGCATCTTCTTCATTATAAACAAAGATTTTCTTTTCAGATGGAAGAGAATATGGAATTTCCGCTACAGGTTTTTGATTATCTGTTGCTTCTGTTCTAAACGCATTATCTTTATCTATCTCTTTATCGTTACGTGGGTCGTTAGAACCTGTGTTTTCGATTGAGTTAGATTTTGGTTCTGTGTTTTCTGCTTTTTTACCTAGAGTTGGTTGTCCGTTAGTAGTGTCTACTTTCGGACCTTCTTTTGGTTTGTTTTTTAACCCTGAACTAACAAACGTCACTAGTTTCTGATAAGCCTTTGTCAATTCATCTTGAGTAGTTGCAGAAGCGAGTGTAGACTCAGCAGAAGCCAATTTACTATTCAAAAGAGCAAGGCTTTCCTCTGTTTTATTAGCATACTTACCTGCAGAAAGTTTTGATTTAACTTCTGAAATGTAGTTTTCTAGTTTAGTTTTATCCAAAGCTGGAGTTGTTACTTCTGGTGCAGCTGGTTGTGTTGGCTCTTCTGCAATTGGTTGTGCTGCTGGTTTAGCAGTAGGTTCCGCTACAACTGTATTGTCTACTTGTTTTGTAGTATCTCCCTGAACCTTATCTAATCCAGTATTTTCATCATTTGGTTTAACTTTAAGCTCTGATTCGTCTTGCGGTTGAACAGCAGTCATATCAGCTGATACAGCACCATTTCCTAAGAACATGAAAAGAGCAGCAACAGCTACACTAGCCGCACCAAAGCTATACTTGCGGATTGAATAGCGTGTTACCTTTTCACGATGTAGACGCTCAACGCGACTCATTGATGATTTGTTGTCCATTAATTTAGGATCTCCTTTTTAAAATATATTTTGGATTTTCACGCGAAACTAGCCATTTCTTAAGCAACAGCTAATTATTATAGTTAGTGTGAATCCCTACATTGACTATTCTACTTTATTTTTGATATATATGCAACTAATTTAATTTAAAATTTTCGCCAAAAAAAAAAAGCGTTTTGGGAATGTAGGTAATTTTCAGAAAATTCCATTTCGCATTTTTTCACATTTTTATAAATAAAAAGTTCTAAGATTATTATATGTTAATGATTTGCGATTCGGAAAAACAACGCATACATTTGTCGAAAAAGGTAAAATATATCAGTTTGAAGTATGAAAGCATCTATTCTAACTTTTAAAAAAGAAATCACTCGCAAAAATAATATACTTCAGAAAATTAAAGATCAAACCAGAAAACTCCTCATGAACAGGGCACAATTGGCTAGATACAGCTAAGAGACGATGACATGGATTGGCGAGCCTCCTGGCGAACCTCCTAAAGAGTATAAACACAAAACAAAACATGCTATCTTATGCGATAACATGTCATTTTTACTATTTACAACAAGGCCTCAAGTTCAGCGACGGTCATGCCTAATTGCTGGCTTGCTATCTCGGAAGTCAGAAGACCTTGACGGACCATATCCAGAAAGGCAAAAAGTTTCCCTTCTTCCCTTCCTTCAACTTTACCACGCTCCAGCCCCTGTTCAATACCTTCTGCTCGACCACGCTCTAAGCCTTTTTCTTCAGCTTGTTCCAAGGCATAGTCATGCGCTAATAAGGCTTGTTCTTCTCGCATACGTAGTTGGCTAAACATCTTCCTGTCCTCCTCGGACCAGCTCTTGTAGTCCAGCAGTTGGTCT
>NZ_JUQO01000151.1 GCF_001074635.1 Streptococcus mitis | reverse complement strand
TGCTTTTAATGCTGCAATTGTATCAGCCTTTGCTTTTGCTTCTTCTGGACTATTCGTTTCAGCTTTTTCTAATTCTGCAATCGCATCTTTTAATGCTTGATCATAATTAGCTAAAAACTCTTCTTGAGCTGCTTTCTCTTTTGCTGCAGCCTCTTTATCTTCTTCTGCTGCTTTCTTATTTAATTCATCGATAAATTTTTCAGCTTGTTTTGCAGTTAAGCCT
>NZ_JUQO01000150.1 GCF_001074635.1 Streptococcus mitis | reverse complement strand
TTGACAAGTGATTTCTGGATTGCTAAAGATTTTCTTAGCTACCAAGTCATTGGTTGGGCTGATGCCCGGATGTCTGAGAATCATCCATTCCCTCCTTCTATTATACCATATTTTAAAATCTAATTTTGCTAGATTCGATGGTTCTATCTATTTATTCGGAAAAAAGAGGATAAATGAAATAGTAAATAAAAAATAAGAACAGCGGATAAGCAATAAATTTTAAGATTATCTGTCTTCTCCGCTTATCTGATAATAAATAAGGTCCGCAAAATAACCTTTTCTCTCTACACCATTAGTAATAGTCTTTAGATAGGACATTCCAGCCTTATCCATAACATGACCTGAAGCTGGGTTGAGACTGGCATATCGTGCTTTGACTTTTTGAAAACCTGCTTGAGTAAAACAGAAGTCTAAGATAGCTTTTAAGGCCTCTGTCATAAGGCCACGACTCCAATAGTTTTTTCCTAAAACATAGCCAATTTCACAACTGGAATCATTCTCATTCATCTCAACAATGCTGCTATCTCCTATCACTTGCTCTGGGTTTTCTTTGAGGTAAATGGCCCATTTGTAATAGTTGGGATTGGCATAGGAAGCAACCCAATTACGAATCGAGTTTCGAGTGACCTCAACATCAGGATGGGGATTCCAAGTAACAAACGTCAGATTCTCAGCAGACGAAGCCCAATTTTGAAACATGGCTTCCGCATCACTCTCCACAAATCTTCTCAAGATTAAACGGTTTGTCTGTAATATTTGCGTACCTATTGCTTTCATGATGTTACCTCGCTTTCTGGTGTGTGATTCTCTATTCAATCTCCATTGAAACTATAGTATATCATCGAGATAAGCTGTAGACAAATCAACTAGGGCATTCACATTAATTTCTAAAAATACTTTAGAAGTTAATTGGTACTATTCTAGATTCAATTTATTAGACTTTCAGTCAGTAGGTTTGAAGAAAAAAATCTAAATTCATTTTCTATTCACCCTTCTTTCTTGCATTGCTTTCTTAAATATGCTAGAGTGGTGATAGCGATTACAAAATAAAAGGAGCATATTATGAAAAATCCAGCTTTGTTAGAAGAAATCAAGACTTATAGAGGAAGGGATGAGGTTCCGGAAGACTTTGATGCTTTCTGGGATGAGGAAGTGAAAAAAGTTTCAACTCTTCCAGCCTACCAGTTGGAGGAAAGAAATTTCCACATTCCTCAAGTCAAGTGCTATGAATTAACCTTTGAAGGAACCAATGAAGGTAAGGTCTATGCGCGCGTCGTTCTTCCAAAAAGTGAGGAGAAGGTTCCACTAATCTTCCATTTCCATGGTTATATGGGACGTGGCTGGGACTGGGCTGACATGCTGGCCTTCACCGTTGCTGGTTATGGTGTTGTTTCCATGGATGTGCGGGGGCAGTCGGGTTACTCACAAGACGGCTTGCGTTCTCCTCTAGGAAATACAGTTAAGGGGCATATTATCCGTGGTGCTATGGAAGGTCGGGATCACCTCTTTTATAAGGATGTTTATCTGGACATTTACCAGTTGGTTGAAATTGTTGCTAGTCTGCCTCAGGTGGATGAAAAGCGACTTTCTAGCTATGGTGCCTCTCAAGGTGGTGCTCTAGCCTTGGTTGCGGCAGCGCTCAATCCTCGGATTCAGAAAACAGTTGCCATCTATCCTTTCTTGTCAGACTTCAGACGAGTGCTTGAGATTGGTAATACTAGCGAGGCTTACGACGAACTTTTCCGTTATTTTAAGTTTCACGACCCCTTCCATGAAACTGAGGAGGACATCATGGCGACCCTTGCCTATATCGATGTGAAAAATCTTGCCCATCGTATCCAAGGTGAAGTTAAGATGATTACTGGCTTGGACGACGATGTTTGCTATCCTATTACCCAGTTTGCGATTTACAACCGGCTGACCTGCGATAAGGCCTATCGCATCATGCCAGAGTATGCTCATGAAGCTATGAATGTTTTTGTCAATGACCAAGTCTACAACTGGCTCTGTGGCAGTGAGATTTCTTTTAAGTATGTGAAGTGATGAATGAGAGGCTGAGAAAAAAGTCTTTGAAATCATAAAAACGCATAATATCAGGTGTGCAATGAACAACCTTGATATTATGCGTTTTATTGTGGGAAGATTTACTTCATTTTCTCCTGAAATTGAGTTTTTGTTCAATCTCTTTTTACATTACTAATGTGACTAGAATATGCCATATATTTTTTGAATGAACTATAACAAAGAGGGATATATCTTGATTTTAAATAAACCAGTCTAGAGCCTAAGAAGATAGTGAGGTCTCTAGACGGTTTTTTAATAATTGATAAAATTAGATTTATATTTAAAGTGATTTTAGACAATAAGAATTTTTAAGCTATTTTATAATGGTTGTTTTATGATTATATTACCTAAGTATAAAAAAGGATTAATATATTTGGTATAGAAAGTAGTTTCTTAATAAAGTGTTATATAAAATATTTATAAAAGTATATTCTATCGCACAACAAATATTGAAAGCGCTTTTAAAAAGGTATATAATGGGTTCATAAAACAAGGAAAATGAGGCATAAGTAAGACACGTTATAAGATATGTAATAAATAATTTTCTTGGAGTTTATCATAGGTAAGAAACGGAAACAAATTCTTAATAGAATTGAGAATTAACATATCGTAAATTATATATTTTTAAAATAGGGAGTGTGGTGCTGCTATATATAGATAAAAATTTGTAGAAAGGAGGATACGGTATGATTATCACAAAAATTAGTCGTTTAGGAACTTATGTGGGAGTTAATCCACATTTTGCAACATTAATAGATTTTCTAGAAAAAACAGGACTAGAAAATTTAACAGAAGGTCCGATTGATATCGATGGTGATCGATTGTTTGGAAATTGCTTTACTTATCTAGCGGACGGTCAAGCAGGAGCCTTCTTTGAAACCCACCAAAAATATTTGGATATTCATTTAGTTTTGGAAAACGAAGAAGCCATGGCTGTTACGTCGCCAGAAAATGTAAGCGTTACCCAAAAATATGACGAAGAAAAAGATATTGAATTATACACAGGGGAAGTGGAACAGTTGGTTCATTTGAGAGCTGGCGAATGCCTCATCACTTTTCCAGAAGATTTACATCAACCGAAGGTTCGTATAAATGATGAACCTGTGAAAAAAGTTGTCTTTAAAGTTGCGATTTCTTAATGTAGAAAGGGAAGAACAATGAAAAAAATGAGAAAGTTTTTATGTTTAGCTGGAGTTGCGCTAGCAGCCGTTGCCTTGGTAGCTTGTTCAGGAAAGAAAGAAGCTACAACTAGTACTGAACCACCGACAGAATTATCTGGTGAGATTACAATGTGGCACTCCTTTACTCAAGGACCACGTTTAGAAAGTATTCAAAAATCAGCAGATGCTTTCATGCAAAAGCATCCAAAAACGAAAATCAAGATTGAAACATTCTCTTGGAATGACTTCTATACTAAATGGACTACAGGTTTAGCAAATGGGAATGTGCCAGATATCAGTACAGCTCTTCCTAACCAAGTAATGGAAATGGTCAACTCAGATGCTTTGGTTCCGCTAAACGATTCTATCAAGCGTATTGGACAGGATAAATTTAACGAAACTGCCTTAAATGAAGCAAAAATCGGAGATGATTACTACTCTGTTCCTCTTTATTCACATGCACAAGTTATGTGGGTTAGAACTGATTTGTTAAAAGAACATAATATTGAGGTTCCTAAAACTTGGGACCAACTCTATGAAGCTTCTAAAAAATTGAAAGCAGCTGGAGTTTACGGCTTATCTGTTCCGTTCGGAACAAATGACTTAATGGCAACACGCTTCTTGAACTTCTACGTACGTAGTGGTGGAGGAAGCCTCTTAACAAAAGATCTTAAAGCAGATTTGACAAGTCAACTTGCTCAAGATGGTATTAAATACTGGGTTAAAATGTATAAAGAAATTTCACCTCAAGATTCTTTGAACTTTAATGTCCTTCAACAAGCTACCTTGTTCTATCAAGGAAAAACAGCATTTGACTTTAACTCTGGCTTCCATATTGGAGGAATTAATGCCAACAGTCCTCAATTGATTGATTCGATTGATGCTTATCCTATTCCAAAAATCAAAGAATCTGATAAAGAACAAGGAATTGAAACCTCAAACATTCCAATGGTTGTTTGGAAAAATTCAAAACACCCAGAAGTTGCTAAAGCATTCTTAGAATCACTTTATAATGAAGAAGACTACGTTAAATTCCTTGATTCAACTCCAGTAGGTATGTTGCCAACTATTAAGGGGATTAGCGATTCTGCAGCCTATAAAGAAAATGAAACTCGTAAGAAATTTAAACATGCTGAAGAAGTGATTACTGAAGCTGTTAAAAAAGGTACTGCTATTGGTTATGAAAATGGACCAAGTGTACAAGCTGGTATGTTGACTAACCAACACATTATTGAACAAATGTTCCAAGATATCATTTCAAATGGAACAGATTCTATGAAAGCAGCAAAAGAAGCAGAAAAACAATTAAACGATTTATTTGAGGCTGCTCAGTAGATGTAAAAGACTAGAAAATAGGTGGGCTAGTGAGCTGAAAAGCCCTAGCCCAATCTTGTAAAAGAAGGGAGAAGGAGAATGGTTAAAGAACGTAATTTAACTCGCTGGATATTTGTTTTGCCAGCTATGATTATCGTAGGATTACTCTTTGTTTATCCGTTTTTCTCGAGTATTTTTTATAGCTTTACCAATAAGCATTTGATTATGCCCAATTATAAATTTGTTGGTTTAGCTAACTATAAAGCTGTGCTATCAGATCCCAACTTCTTTAATGCGTTCTTTAATTCAATTAAGTGGACCGTTTTCTCATTAGTTGGTCAAGTTTTAGTAGGGTTTGTATTGGCTTTAGCTCTTCACAGAGTACGCCACTTCAAGAAATTATATAGAACCTTATTGATTGTTCCTTGGGCATTTCCTACAATCGTTATTGCCTTTTCTTGGCAGTGGATTCTAAATGGAGTTTATGGCTACTTACCTAATCTAATCGTAAAATTAGGTTTAATGGATTATACACCTGCATTTTTGACAGATAGTACATGGGCATTCCTATGTTTGGTGTTTATCAACATTTGGTTTGGAGCGCCGATGATTATGGTTAATGTGCTTTCGGCTTTGCAAACAGTACCAGAAGAACAATTTGAGGCTGCTAAGATAGATGGTGCTTCAAGTTGGCAAGTGTTCAAGTTTATCGTCTTTCCACATATTAAAGTGGTTGTAGGACTTCTAGTTGTTTTGAGAACTGTATGGATCTTTAATAACTTTGATATCATCTATCTTATTACTGGTGGTGGACCGGCTAATGCTACAACGACGCTTCCAATTTTTGCTTACAACCTAGGTTGGGGAACTAAATTGTTGGGTCGTGCTTCAGCAGTTACAGTGTTGCTCTTTATCTTCTTGATGGCGATTTGCTTTATCTACTTTGCTATCATCAGTAAGTGGGAAAAGGAGGGTAGAAAATAATGAAGAAGAAATCCAGTATTTATTTAGATATTCTCTCACATGTACTCTTGATTGGTGCGACCATCGTTGCAATTTTCCCATTGGTATGGATTATCATATCTTCTGTCAAGGGGAAAGGGGAATTAACTCAGTATCCAACACGATTTTGGCCTGAACAATTTACATTAGATTATTTCACTCATGTTATTAACGATTTGCACTTTATTGATAACATTCGAAACAGTTTAATCATTGCCTTAGCTACAACCGTTATTGCGATTATTATTTCTGCTATGGCAGCCTATGGTATTGTTAGATTCTTCCCTAAATTGGGAGCAATCATGTCGAGATTACTTGTCATTACCTACATTTTCCCACCAATTTTGTTAGCAATTCCCTATTCAATTGCCATTGCTAAAGTTGGATTAACAAATAGTTTATTTGGCTTGATGATGGTTTATCTATCTTTTAGTGTTCCATATGCAGTTTGGCTCTTAGTTGGATTTTTCCAAACAGTTCCAATTGGAATTGAAGAAGCAGCTAGAATTGATGGTGCAAATAAATTTGTTACTTTTTATAAAGTTGTACTACCGATTGTAGCACCAGGTATTGTAGCAACAGCTATTTATACATTTATCAATGCTTGGAATGAATTCCTGTATGCTTTGATTTTGATTAACAATACAGGAAAGATGACAGTAGCAGTAGCCCTTCGTTCACTTAATGGTTCAGAAATTTTAGACTGGGGAGATATGATGGCTGCATCTGTTATTGTAGTTCTTCCATCGATTATTTTCTTCTCTATCATCCAAAATAAAATTGCAAGTGGATTATCAGAAGGATCTGTAAAATAAGTTAAAATTAGAAAGTTTATTCAATAATAAAGGAGAAAAACATGGTTAAATATGGTGTTGTTGGAACAGGATATTTTGGAGCTGAGTTAGCTCGTTATATGCAAAAGAATGATGGAGCAGAGATTACTCTTCTCTATGATCCAGATAATGCAGAGGCAATTGCAGAAGAATTGGGAGCAAAAGTAGCAAGCTCCTTAGATGAGTTGGTTTCTAGCGATGAAGTAGATTGTGTTATTGTCGCAACTCCAAATAATCTTCATAAAGAACCAGTTATTAAGGCCGCACAACATGGTAAAAATGTTTTCTGTGAAAAACCAATTGCGCTTTCTTATCAAGATTGTCGCGAGATGGTAGATGCATGTAAAGAAAACAATGTAACCTTTATGGCAGGACATATTATGAACTTCTTTAATGGTGTTCATCATGCAAAAGAACTAATTAATCAAGGAGTCATTGGAGACGTTCTATACTGTCACACAGCTCGTAATGGTTGGGAAGAACAACAACCATCAGTATCATGGAAAAAAATCCGTGAAAAATCAGGTGGTCACTTGTATCACCACATCCATGAATTGGATTGCGTGCAATTTCTTATGGGTGGTATGCCTGAAACTGTAACCATGACAGGTGGGAATGTAGCCCATGAAGGTGAAAATTTCGGTGACGAAGATGATATGATTTTTGTCAATATGGAATTTTCTAATAAACGTTTTGCCTTGTTAGAATGGGGTTCAGCTTATCGTTGGGGTGAGCATTATGTCTTGATTCAAGGAACGAAAGGTGCCATCCGTTTAGACTTATTCAACTGTAAAGGAACTCTTAAGCTAGACGGACAAGAAAGTTATTTCTTGATTCATGAATCGCAAGAAGAAGATGATGACCGTACTCGTATCTATCATAGTACAGAGATGGATGGAGCAATTGCTTATGGTAAACCAGGTAAACGTACTCCATTATGGTTATCATCTGTCATTGATAAAGAAATGCGCTATCTACATGAGATTATGCAAGGAGCTCCAGTATCAGAAGAATTTGCAAAATTGTTGACAGGTGAAGCTGCTCTCGAAGCAATTGCTACTGCAGATGCTTGTACCCAATCTATGTTTGAAGATCGTAAAGTAAAATTGTCAGAAATTGTAAAATAAATTTTGGTATTCTCCTATTATAGGTCGACTAGCTCCTCTGAAAGTACTTTTAGAGGAGCTGTTTGACTTGTCTAGTTTTTGAAACTGAAATCTATTCTACTACAAAGTATTGAAAGCGTTTCACAAATGATATATAATAAACTCATAAGAACAAAGAAAAGGAGGAAAGAGGATGCCACAGATTACTAAAGAAGCCTTGATTGCACAAATCAAAGATGGAATCATCGTTTCTTGTCAGGCCCTTCCTCACGAACCGCTTTATACAGAAGCGGGAGGAGTCATTCCCTTGCTGGTCAAAGCGGCTGAGCAAGGTGGAGCAGTCGGTATCAGAGCAAACAGTGTTCGTGATATCAAGGAAATCAAGGAGGTTACCAACCTTCCAATCATTGGGATCATCAAACGAGATTATCCACCACAAGAACCCTTCATCACGGCTACCATGAAAGAAGTTGATGAATTGGCAGAACTCGACATTGAGGTGATTGCTCTGGATTGTACCAAGCGTGAACGCTATGATGGTTTGGAGATTCAAGACTTTATTCGTCAGGTTAAAGAAAAATATCCTAACCAGCTCTTGATGGCTGATACAAGTACTTTCGAAGAAGGACTAGCAGCTGTTGAAGCAGGAATCGACTTTGTCGGAACAACCTTATCAGGATACACATCTTACAGTCCAAAAGTGGATGGTCCCGATTTTGAATTAATCAAAAAACTCTGTGATGCTGGTGTAGATGTCATTGCAGAAGGGAAAATTCATACACCAGAACAAGCCAAACAAATCCTGGGATACGGAGTGCGAGGTATTGTTGTTGGTGGCGCTATTACTAGACCAAAAGAGATTACAGAACGCTTCGTTGCTGGTCTTAAATAACACAATTTCAAAACAGAGGAGAGTGGTGGATGCATCGGATGAAATGAAAACGTATACAAATGCAATCTTACTCATTATCCAATATGGATACGCTTATCAATTAGGAGAATACAAATGAAATTTAGAAAACTAGCTTGTACAGTACTTGCGGGTGCTGCGGTTCTTGGCCTTGCTGCATGTGGTAATTCTGGTGGTAGCAAAGATGCTGCTAAATCAGGTGGAGATGGCGCTAAAACAGAAATCACTTGGTGGGCATTCCCAGTCTTCACTCAAGAAAAAACTGGTGACGGTGTTGGAACATATGAAAAATCAATCATCGAAGCTTTTGAAAAAGCCAATCCAGATGTAAAAGTGAAATTGGAAACCATCGACTTCAAGTCAGGACCTGAAAAAATCACAACAGCTATCGAAGCAGGAACAGCTCCAGACGTACTTTTTGACGCACCAGGACGTATCATCCAATACGGTAAAAACGGTAAATTGGCTGAGTTGAACGACCTCTTCACAGACGAATTTGTTAAAGATGTTAATAACGAAAACATTGTACAAGCAAGTAAAGCTGGAGATAAAGCTTACATGTATCCAATCAGTTCAGCACCGTTCTACATGGCCATGAACAAGAAAATGTTGGAAGATGCTGGAGTTGCAAACCTTGTAAAAGAAGGTTGGACTACTAATGATTTTGAAAAAGTTTTGAAAGCGCTTAAAGACAAAGGCTACACACCAGGTTCATTGTTCAGTTCTGGTCAAGGGGGAGACCAAGGAACACGTGCCTTCATCTCAAACCTTTACGGCGGTTCTGTAACAGATAAAGATGTAACAAAATACACAACTGATGACCCTAAATTCGTCAAAGGTCTTGAAAAAGCAGCTAGCTGGATTAAAGACGGTTTGTTGAACAATGGTTCACAATTTGATGGTGGAGCAGATATCCAAAACTTTGCCAACGGTCAAACATCTTACACAATCCTTTGGGCACCAGCTCAAAACGGTATCCAAGCTAAACTCTTGGAAGCAAGTAAAGTAGAAGTGGTAGAAGTACCATTCCCATCAGATTCAGGTAAACCAGCTCTTGAATACCTTGTAAACGGATTTGCAGTATTCAACAATAAAGACGACAAGAAAGTTGCAGCATCTAAGAAATTCGTTCAATTCATCGCGGATGACAAAGAATGGGGTCCAAAAGACGTTGTTCGTACAGGTGCCTTCCCAGTTCGTACATCATTTGGCAAACTTTATGAAGACAAACGTATGGAAACAATCAGTGGTTGGACTAAATACTACTCACCATACTACAACACTATCAATGGTTTTGCTGAAATGAGAACACTTTGGTTCCCAATGTTGCAATCTGTATCAAATGGTGACGAAAAACCAGCGGATGCTTTGAAAGCCTTCACTGAAAAAGCTAACGAAACAATTAAAAAAGCTACAAAACAATAAGCACTAAATCAGATTGACTCCTCCCTTTTCCCTGTGCATAGTCTATGTAAGAAAAGGGAGGATTTTGTTTGAAATGTAAGGAACTGTCACGAAATTAAAATGAAGTTCTTACATAAGCGAATCTTAAAAAATTTCATTTTGATTTTAAAACAGTTCAAGAAAATCCAAAATATTTTATTTGTGAAAGAGAGGTGCCGACTGTGAAAGTCAATAAAATTCGTATGCGGGAAACAGTGATTTCCTATGCTTTCCTAGCACCAGTATTATTCTTCTTTGTCATCTTTGTATTGGCTCCTATGATTATGGGATTCATTACAAGTTTCTTTAACTACTCAATGACTAAATTTGAGTTTGTAGGCTTGGACAACTATGTTCGCATGTTTAAAGACCCTGTCTTTATGAAGTCTTTGATCAATACTGTGATTCTGGTTATTGGATCTGTACCAGTTGTTGTTCTGTTCTCACTCTTTGTAGCATCTCAGACCTATCATCAAAATGCCATTGCCAGATCCTTCTACCGTTTCGTCTTCTTCCTTCCTGTTGTAACAGGTAGTGTTGCCGTAACAGTTGTTTGGAAATGGATATATGACCCACTATCAGGGATTCTAAACTTTGTCCTTAAGTCAAGCCACATCATCAGCCAAAACATTTCTTGGTTGGGAGATAAAAACTGGGCGTTGATGGCGATTATGATTATCCTTTTGACTACATCTGTTGGTCAGCCGATTATCCTTTATATCGCAGCGATGGGAAATATCGACAATTCATTGGTGGAAGCAGCTCGGGTTGACGGTGCGACTGAATTGCAAGTTTTCTGGAAGATTAAATGGCCAAGCCTTCTTCCAACAACACTTTACATCGCAATCATTACAACAATCAACTCATTCCAGTGTTTCGCCTTGATTCAGTTGTTGACATCTGGTGGTCCAAACTACTCAACAAGTACACTTATGTACTACCTTTACGAAAAAGCCTTCCAATTGACAGAATACGGCTATGCCAACACCATCGGTGTCTTCTTGGCAGTGATGATCGCTATCGTAAGCTTTGTTCAATTTAAAGTACTTGGAAACGACGTAGAATACTAAAGAAAGGAGACAGCTATGCAATCTACACAAAAGAAACCTTTAACAGCTTTCACTGTTATTTCAACTATTATCTTGCTCTTGTTGACCGTGCTGTTCATCTTTCCATTCTACTGGATTTTGACAGGTGCCTTCAAGTCACAACCTGATACAATCGTTATTCCACCACAATGGTTCCCTAAAATGCCAACCATGGAAAACTTCCAACAACTTATGGTGCAAAACCCTGCCTTGCAGTGGATGTGGAACTCTGTATTTATTTCATTGGTAACCATGTTCTTAGTCTGTGCGACCTCATCTCTAGCAGGTTATGTATTGGCTAAAAAACGTTTCTATGGGCAACGCATTCTATTTGCTATCTTTATCGCTGCTATGGCGCTTCCAAAACAAGTTGTCCTTGTACCATTGGTACGTATCGTCAACTTCATGGGAATCCATGACACTCTTTGGGCAGTTATCTTGCCTTTGATTGGATGGCCATTTGGGGTCTTCCTCATGAAACAGTTCAGTGAGAATATACCTACAGAGTTGCTTGAGTCAGCTAAAATCGACGGTTGTGGTGAGATTCGTACTTTCTGGAGCGTAGCCTTTCCAATTGTGAAACCAGGATTTGCAGCCCTTGCAATCTTTACCTTCATCAATACATGGAACGACTACTTCATGCAGTTGGTTATGTTGACTTCACGTAACAACTTGACCATCTCACTCGGGGTTGCGACCATGCAGGCCGAAATGGCAACCAACTATGGTTTGATCATGGCAGGTGCCGCTCTTGCAGCAGTTCCAATTGTAACAGTCTTCCTAGTCTTCCAAAAATCCTTCACTCAAGGGATTACTATGGGAGCTGTTAAAGGATAATACTCTGCGAAAATCGAGTTCAAACTACGTCAGCGTCACCTTGCCATACTTAAGTATTGCCTGCGGTTAGCTTCCTAGTTTGTTCTTCAATTTTCATTGAGTATAGGAAAATCAATCTATCAAGATACAGAAATATATTTTATAGATTTAGAGAATATAGAGGTTATAAGTGTCTACAAAATGTTGGGTATTTTCTTACCTTGGAGATTTTGTTAGACACTTATAAACTTAAGAATGATTTTAGTTAACTATCAGAAACGAAGGAAAGAGTATGATTTTTGACGATTTGAAAAACATTACCTTTTACAAAGGGATTCATCCTAATCTAGACAAGGCTATCGACTATCTCTATCAACATCGTAAGGATTCTTTCGAACTAGGTAAGTATGAGATTGACGGGGACAAGGTCTTTCTAGTTGTTCAGGAAAATGTCCTTAATCAAGCTGAAAATGATCAATTTGAGCATCATAAAAACTATGCAGATTTGCATTTGCTGGTAGAAGGACATGAGTATTCGAGTTACGGTTCACGTATCAAAGATGAAGCAGTAGCATTCGACGAAGCGAGTGACATTGGCTTTGTTCATTGTCACGAAAACTACCCACTCTTGTTGGGTTATCACAATTTTGCAATTTTCTTTCCAGGAGAACCACACCAGCCAAATGGCTATGCAGGTATGGAAGAGAAGGTTCGCAAATATCTCTTTAAAATTTTGATTGATTAAAAAATCAGGAGGAGCAAACATGGCACAAAAAGGAGTAAGCCTTATCAAGGCAGCATTTGATACAGATAACTTTCTCATGCGTTTTAGTGAGAAGGTCTTGGATATCGTGACAGCCAATCTTCTTTTTGTTGTCTCTTGTTTGCCCATCGTGACGATTGGAGTGGCTAAAATTAGTCTCTACGAGACTATGTTTGAGATTAAGAAGAGCAGACGTGTGCCTGTCTTTAAAATCTATCTAAGAGCTTTCAAGCAAAATCTGAAATTGGGCTTCCAATTAGGTTTGCTAGAGTTGGGCATTGTTTTGTTGAGTCTTTTAGACCTCTATCTCTTCTGGGGTCAGACAGCTATGCCTTTCCAAATGGTAAAAGCTATTTGTCTAGGCGTTCTTATCTTCCTCACTATCGTGATGTTGGCTAGCTATCCTATCGCTGCACGCTATGATTTGACTTGGAAAGAAGTGTTACAAAAAGGACTTATCTTGGCAAGTTTTAACTTTCCTTGGTTCTTCCTCATGTTAGCTATTCTCTTTCTCATTGTGATGGTTCTTTATCTGTCCGCCTTCAGTTTACTTTTAGGTGGCTCAGCCTTCCTGCTTTTTGGGTTTGGACTCTTGGTCTTTATCCAGACTGGATTGATGGAGAAAATTTTCGCAAAATACCAATAGGATGGCTTGTTTCTGAAACTACTTTCAAGCCATAAACATTTCAAAATGCATATCGAAACTAAAATCTAAGTGTACACAAGATATTGAAAGCGTTTTTCACAAGGTGTATACTAAACACGTAAAGAATAAATCCTGCTTTTAGCAGAAAAAAAGAAAACTTAGGAGAAAATCTATGTCAGATTTAAAAAAATACGAAGGTGTCATTCCAGCCTTCTACGCATGTTATGATGATCAAGGAGAAGTAAGTCCAGAGCGTACACGTGCCTTGGTTCAATACTTCATTGATAAAGGTGTTCAAGGTCTCTATGTCAATGGTTCTTCTGGTGAATGTATCTACCAAAGCGTTGAAGACCGCAAGTTAATCTTGGAAGAAGTCATGGCAGTTGCCAAAGGTAAATTAACTATTATTGCCCATGTTGCTTGCAATAATACTAAAGATAGTATGGAATTAGCTCGCCATGCAGAAAGCTTGGGTGTAGATGCCATTGCAACGATTCCACCGATTTACTTCCGCTTGCCAGAATATTCCGTTGCCAAATACTGGAACGATATTAGTTCTGCAGCTCCAAACACAGACTATGTCATCTACAACATTCCTCAATTGGCAGGTGTTGCTTTGACTCCAAGCCTTTACACAGAAATGTTGAAAAATCCTCGTGTTATCGGTGTTAAGAACTCTTCTATGCCAGTTCAAGATATTCAAACCTTTGTGAGCCTTGGTGGAGAAGACCATATCGTATTCAATGGTCCTGATGAACAGTTCCTAGGTGGTCGCCTCATGGGTGCTAAGGCTGGTATTGGTGGTACTTATGGTGCTATGCCAGAACTCTTCTTGAAACTCAACCAATTGATTGCTGACAAAGATTTGGAAACAGCGCGTGAATTACAATACGCTATCAATGCAATCATTGGCAAATTGACTGCTGCACATGGAAATATGTACGGTGTGATTAAGGAAGTCTTGAAGATCAATGAAGGATTGAATATTGGTTCTGTTCGTTCACCATTGACACCAGTGACTGAAGAAGATCGCCCAGTTGTAGAAGCAGCTGCAGCCTTGATTCGTGAAACCAAGGAGCGCTTCCTCTAATCCATAAGGAGGTATTTATGACACACTACGTTGCAATTGATATCGGTGGAACAAATATCAAATATGGTTTGATCGACCAAGAAGGCCAACTTGTTGAATCGAATGAAATGCCAACAGAGGCGCATAAGGGTGGATCTCATATCTTACAAAAGACAAAAGATATCGTAGCTAGCTATTTAGAAAAAGGCCCAGTAGCAGGTGTTGCCATTTCTTCTGCAGGAATGGTGGATCCAGATAAGGGTGAGATTTTCTATGCTGGGCCTCAGATTCCAAATTATGCAGGAACCCAGTTCAAGAAGGAAATTGAGACTAGCTTTAATATTCCTTGTGAGATTGAAAATGATGTCAACTGTGCAGGTCTTGCTGAGGCGGTATCTGGTTCAGGTAAGGGAGCGAGTGTCACCCTTTGCTTGACCATTGGAACAGGTATCGGAGGTTGCTTGATTATGGATGGGAAAGTTTTCCATGGATTTAGCAATTCAGCCTGTGAAGTTGGTTATATGCATATGCAGGATGGAGCGTTCCAAGATTTGGCTTCTACAACAGCCTTGGTGGAGTATGTAGCAGCAGGTCATGGAGATCCAGTTGACCAGTGGAATGGTCGACGTATCTTTAAGGAAGCCACTGAAGGAAACAAAATCTGCATGGCTGGTATTGACCGGATGGTAGACTATCTAGGAAAAGGTCTGGCTAATATTTGCTATGTGGCCAATCCAGAAGTGGTCATTCTGGGTGGAGGTATCATGGGGCAAGAGGCTATCCTCAAACCCAAGATCCGCACAGCCTTAAAAGATGCCTTGGTGCCAAGCCTAGCTGAAAAAACACGATTAGAATTTGCCCATCACCAAAATACAGCAGGTATGTTGGGTGCCTACTATCATTTTAAGACAAAACAATCCTAGTTTGGCCCAGCCAAACTAGGATTTTCTAATCAAGTTCCCTTGACTTTCTTTATAATTGTGAGATAATAAAGAAAATATATAAAGGAGCTATATAAAATGGCTATAGCAAATTCAAATAAAATTGTGACCTTCCAAGCTAATAGGGAATTGGTAAATGATGCCATGGAAGTGTTAAAAGAAAAAAATCTCTCTCTTTCATCGGCACTTAGATTATTTTTAAAGAATGTTGCTGTAACAAATGAAGTAGATTTACTTAATGAAGAGGAATTAGAGAAGGAGTATTTGTTTAGACAATTACAAGCAGAAGTTCAAGAAAGTTATGCCAAGATTGAGGCTGGAAATTACTTGACAGATGAGGATGTCGTGACACGCTATGGATTATAAAAAATATAGGATTTTGTATTCTCCTAGAGTGATTGATAGTCTGGATAAAATATATCAGTATATAGCAGAGGAAATCGGTTCTGTAGAGGCTGCGAGACGAAAAGTGGCGAGTATCAGAAAAGATATTAATCGTCTAGAAATTTTCCCTCAAGCTGGATTTGATGCCGATGAAAAATTTGGTAAGAAATTAGACCCTCACTACCAAACGCGAGGATTGACCTTGAGTAAGGATTACATCGTATTATATACAATTGTTGAGGATACCGTCAGACTTGCTTATTTACTCCCTTCAAAAAGTGATTACATGAAATTATTCAAGACTAAGTCAAGATATGACTAATTCATAATCTTGAAGAGGTATGTTTGGTGATGAATAAAAATCCTAGTTTGACTCAGCCAAACTAGGATTTTCTGACGCGTTTTTGTCTACGATAGCCGTTGAGTTTTTTATTTTCCCAGTAGCTATTAAAGATTTTTTCCTTGTTTTCACGATTGATTTCCAAAAAGTAGGCATAAATCAAATCAATAAAGAAGAGCATAGGAAGTTGAGCGGATATTCGTTGGATATAGGAAGACTGGCTGTGGGTGGCTACCAGAACAGTCTCTGTGTAGGTCTGGCTATCTTTATTGGGAACACTTGAAAAGAGTACAGTCTTTGCCCCCATCTCCTTGGCATCTAATAGACTATCTAAAATAGAAGGTGTTGTGCCAGAAAGTGAGAAACCGAGTACGAGACAATTTTCATCCATAATGCTGGTTGTCCAAGCAAAGCCGTCTTGATCAGTCAAGGCCTCGCAGACCACACCCAGACGCATGAAGCGCAATTTCATTTCACGAGCTACGAGGCCAGAACTCCCTGTTCCGAAGAAGTAGACACGCTCAGCATCTTCGATTAGCTGGGCAATTCGTTCTAGTTGGATTTCGTCAATCAAGTCTTGTGTTTGTTCCCTCATATTGCTATAGCTTCTGAGGACTCGTTTGGTCAGTGGACTGTGCTTGGAGACTTGGTTGGCTTGATTTTCTGCCTGATGTTGGTATTGGAAAATGAATTCTCGGTAGCCAGTAAAGCCACACTTTTTAGCAAAGCGGGTCAAAGCAGCTTGAGAAATATGTAATTTTTGGGTGACTTGTTGAGAAGATAAATCATCTGTAATCGTTTCAGCTTGCAAAAAATAGCGAGCGATTTCTTGCTCTAGGTCTGTCATTTCTTCAAAATGTGAATCAATGATAGTTGCGATATCTGGTTTGTCCATAGGAAGGCTCCTTTAAATGAGTCGTGTTGGAAAAAGACTAGATTATTGAACTTTTACATTCATTATAACATATAATATAGGGATGAATAAATAAAAACGTATCTTACTGTAAAAACGAAAAAAGCTTCTTTCTTTTCCATAATTTTCTGCTCAAATTGTGGTACAATTAAGAGTAAGACTTTAAGTTAGAAATGAGACTGATTTGTATGAGAAAATTTAACAGCCATTCGATTCCGATTCGGCTTAATTTATTGTTTTCAATTGTCATTTTACTCTTTATGACCATTATTGGTCGTTTGTTGTATATGCAGGTTTTGAACAAGGATTTTTACGAAAAAAAGCTAGCCTCAGCTAGTCAGACCAAGGTCACAACCAGTTCTGCCCGTGGGGAAATCTATGATGCTAGTGGAAAACCTTTGGTAGAAAATACGTTAAAGCAGGTTGTTTCCTTTACGCGTAGTAATAAAATGACGGCTAAAGATCTGAAAGAAATCGCTAGTCAGTTGCTGGGATATGTGAGCATCAGTTCGCCAAATTTGACAGAACGCCAGTTGGCAGATTACTATTTGGCTGATCCTGAAATCTATAAAAAAACAGTGGAAGCTCTCCCAAGTGAGAAACGCTTGGATTCAGATGGCAATCGCCTATCCGAATCAGAACTGTATAACAATGCGGTCGATAGTGTCCCAACAAGTCAACTAAACTATACAGAGGATGAAAAGAAAGAAATCTATCTTTTTAGTCAGTTAAATGCTGTTGGAAACTTTGCGACAGGAACCATTGCGACAGATCCTCTAAATGATTCTCAGGTGGCTGTTATTGCCTCTATTTCAAAGGAGATGCCTGGCATTAGTATTTCTACTTCTTGGGATCGAAAGATTTTGGAAACTTCCCTTTCTTCTATAGTAGGGAGTGTATCCAGTGAAAAAGCTGGTCTCCCAGCGGAAGAAGCAGAAGCCTATCTTAAAAAAGGCTATTCTCTAAATGACCGTGTTGGAACCTCGTATTTGGAAAAGCAATATGAAGAGACCTTGCAAGGAAAACGCTCGGTGAAAGAAGTTCACCTAGACAAGTACGGTAACATGGAAAGTGTCGAAAATATCGAAGCTGGTACCAAAGGGAACAATATTAAACTGACCATTGATTTGGCCTTTCAAGATAGTGTGGATAATCTGCTTAAGAGTTATTTCAATTCCGAATTAGGAAATGGAGGAGCCAAGTATTCTGAAGGTGTGTATGCAGTTGCTCTAAATCCAAAAACAGGTGCTGTGTTATCCATGTCAGGGATTAAACATGACCTGAACACGGGAGAGTTAACACAGGATTCCTTGGGAACTGTGACCAATGTCTTTGTACCCGGTTCGGTTGTTAAGGCCGCTACCATCAGCTCAGGTTGGGAAAATGGTGTTTTATCAGGAAACCAAACCTTAACAGATCAGCCTATTGTTTTCCAAGGTTCAGCTCCAATTTATTCTTGGTATAAATTGGCATATGGATCTTTTCCTATTACAGCTGTGGAAGCCTTGGAGTATTCATCTAATGCTTACATGGTTCAAACCGCTCTTGGAATCATGGGCCAGACCTATCAACCAAATATGTTTGTTGGAACCAGCAATTTGGAAACAGCTATGGGAAAACTTCGTGCGACCTTTGGCGAATATGGCTTGGGGGCTGCGACCGGAATTGACCTACCAGATGAATCTACTGGATTTGTTCCCAAAGAGTATAGCTTTGCTAATTACATCACCAATGCCTTTGGGCAGTTTGATAACTATACGCCGATGCAGTTGGCTCAGTATGTAGCAACTATTGCAAATGATGGTGTTCGTGTGGCTCCTCGTATTGTTGAAGGCATTTATGGAAATAATGATAAGGGAGGACTGGGCGACTTGATTCAGCAACTGCAACCGACAGAGATGAATAAGGTCAATATATCCGACTCCGATATGAGTGTCTTGCACCAAGGTTTTTATCAGGTTGCTCATGGGACTAGTGGATTGACAACTGGACGTGCCTTTTCAAATGGTGCCTTGGTATCCATTAGCGGAAAAACGGGTACAGCCGAAAGCTATGTGGCAGATGGTCAGCAAGCAACCAATACCAATGCGGTGGCCTATGCCCCATCTGATAATCCCCAAATCGCTGTTGCAGTGGTCTTTCCTCATAATACCAATCTAACAAATGGTGTAGGACCTTCCATTGCGCGTGATATTATCAATCTGTATCAAAAATACCATCCGATGAACTAGAAAGGAATTTATGCTTTATCCAACACCTATTGCTAAGCTGATTGACAGTTATTCTAAGTTACCAGGTATTGGGATTAAGACGGCTACGCGTCTGGCCTTTTATACGATTGGGATGTCTGATGATGATGTCAATGAATTTGCAAAAAATCTCCTTTCTGCTAAGAGAGAATTGACCTACTGTTCTATTTGTGGACGTTTGACAGACGACGATCCTTGTTCTATCTGTACCGATCCGACTCGTGACCAGACAACGATTTTGGTGCTAGAGGATAGTCGGGATGTGGCGGCCATGGAAAATATCCAAGAATACCATGGACTCTATCATGTCCTGCATGGCCTCATTTCTCCTATGAATGGTATCAGTCCAGACGATATCAATCTCAAGAGCCTCATGACTCGTCTTATGGATAGTGAGGTTTCAGAAGTAATCGTAGCAACCAATGCCACAGCAGATGGGGAAGCGACTTCCATGTATCTTTCCCGCTTACTCAAGCCAGCTGGGATCAAGGTTACGCGTCTGGCACGAGGCCTTGCTGTGGGAGCAGATATCGAGTATGCGGACGAAGTGACCCTCTTACGGGCTATTGAAAATCGGACAGAGTTGTAAGTGTAGACAAATTTACGAACTCCATTCATTTATAAAAAAATCAAGGAGGCTGAAAATCGTTCATATTGGCCTCTTTTTGTATAGTGTGATGAGTAGGATCAGGTTCAAGTTTTAAAAAAACAAGCAAATATGATATACTAAAGAGCGAGTATTCTAGTAGAATTAGGACAAGTAATATGAAACAAACGATTATTCTTTTATATGGTGGACGGAGTGCGGAACGCGAAGTCTCTGTCCTGTCAGCTGAAAGTGTCATGCGTGCGGTTAATTATGACCGTTTCACAGTCAAGACTTTCTTCATCAGCCAGTCAGGTGACTTTATAAAAACGCAAGAATTTAGTCATGCTCCGGGGCAAGAAGACCGTCTCATGACCAATGCGACCATTGATTGGGATAAGAAAGTTGCACCGAGTGCTATCTATGAAGAAGGGGCAGTAGTCTTCCCAGTTCTTCATGGTCCGATGGGAGAAGATGGTTCTGTTCAAGGATTCTTGGAAGTTTTGAAAATGCCTTATGTAGGCTGTAATATCTTGTCATCCAGTCTTGCCATGGATAAAATCACGACCAAGCGTGTGTTAGAATCTGCTGGCATTGCACAAGTTCCCTATGTGGCTATCGTTGAAGGGGATGATGTGACTGCTAAAATCGCTGAAGTGGAAGAAAAATTGGCTTATCCAGTCTTCACTAAGCCGTCAAACATGGGTTCTAGTGTCGGTATTTCTAAGTCTGAAAATCAAGAAGAACTCCGTCAAGCCTTGAAACTTGCCTTTCAATATGACAGTCGTGTCTTGGTAGAGCAAGGGGTAAATGCCCGTGAAATCGAGGTTGGTCTACTAGGCAACTACGATGTCAAAAGCACGCTACCAGGAGAAGTAGTCAAGGATGTTGCCTTTTATGACTACGATGCCAAGTATATTGATAACAAGATTACTATGGATATCCCAGCTAAAATCAGTGATGATGTGGTAGCTGTCATGCGTCGAAATGCAGAAACGGCCTTCCGTGCCATTGGGGGTCTCGGTCTATCTCGTTGCGATTTCTTCTATACAGATAAGGGAGAGATTTTCCTAAACGAGCTTAATACCATGCCAGGTTTTACCCAGTGGTCTATGTATCCATTACTTTGGGACAATATGGGAATCGGCTACCCAGAACTAATCGAGCGTTTGGTTGACCTTGCCAAGGAAAGTTTTAACAAGCGCGAAGCGCATTTGCTATAAAAATGAAAGAGAGGGTAGGAGCCAGAACCATCACTGCAAGGTGACTAGAGTTCTTGGACTTCAACCCTTTTTAAAGGAGTAGAAATGAAATTAACAATCCACGAAGTGGCTCAAGTTGTAGGAGCTAAAAATGATGTCAGTATCTTTGAGGACACCCAGTTAGAGAAAGCTGAGTTTGACAGTCGTTTGATTGCGACAGGAGATTTATTTGTGCCCTTCAAGGGTGCGCGTGATGGTCATGGCTTTATCGAAACAGCCTTTGAAAATGGTGCAGCAGTAACCTTGTCTGAGAAAGAGGTCGCAAATCATCCTTACATTCTAGTAGATGATGTCTTGACTGCCTTTCAACAACTAGCTGCCTACTATCTTGAAAAAACGGCAGTTGATGTCTTTGCAGTTACAGGTTCAAATGGTAAGACAACGACCAAGGATATGTTGGCACACTTGCTATCAACAACCTACAAAACCTACAAAACACAAGGCAACTACAATAATGAGATTGGCCTTCCTTACACGGTTCTTCATATGCCTGAAGAAACAGAAAAGTTGGTTTTGGAGATGGGACAGGATCACTTGGGAGATATTCATCTCTTGTCTGAATTGGCTCATCCAAAAACAGCCATTGTAACCTTGGTTGGAGAAGCCCATTTGGCTTTTTTCAAAGACCGTTCGGAGATTGCTCAAGGAAAAATGCAAATTGCAGACGGGATGGCACCTGGTTCCTTGCTTTTAGCTCCGGCTGACCCTATTGTAGAGGCCTACCTGCCAGCTGATAAAAAGGTGGTTCGTTTTGGGCAAGGAGCAGAGTTGGAAATTACAGACTTGGTTGAGCGCAAGGATAGTCTGACCTTTAAGGCTAATTTCTTGGAACAAGCCCTCGATTTGCCAGTGACTGGTAAGTACAATGCCACCAATGCTATGATTGCGTCTTATGTTGCCCTACAAGAAGGAGTTTCAGAGGAGCAGATTCGTCAGGCCTTCCAAGATCTTGAATTGACGCGTAACCGTACCGAGTGGAAGAAAGCAGCCAATGGAGCAGATATCCTATCAGATGTTTACAATGCCAATCCAACTGCTATGAAGCTGATTTTAGAGACTTTCTCTGCCATTCCAGCCAATGAAGGTGGCAAGAAAATTGCAGTGTTGGCTGATATGAAGGAGCTTGGTGACCAGTCTATTCAACTCCATAATCAGATGATTTTGAGCCTCTCGCCAGATGTGCTTGATACCGTTATTTTCTATGGAGAAGACATTGCTGAATTAGCCCAATTGGCTAGTCAAATGTTCCCAATCGGCCACGTTTACTACTTCAAGAAAACAGAAAACCAAGATCAATTTGAAGACCTAGTTAAGCAGGTCAAGGAAAGTCTAGGAGCTAATGATCAAATCTTGCTCAAGGGCTCTAACTCCATGAATCTAGCTAAGCTGGTAGAAAGTTTAGAAAATGAAGACAAGTAATTTTGTCAAACATTTACGTATTTCTAAATCCATTTTTCTTACATAGCATGGTATAATAAAATGCAGGAAAATTTTGAATCATGAGGAATACTAGATGAATTTATGGGATATTTTCTTTACGACCCAAGCAACAGAGCCACCCAAGTTTGATCTTTATTGGTATGTCAGTATATTTACACTCTTGGCCTTGACCTTCTATACAGCCTATCGTTATCGTGAAAAGAAGGTTTACCAACGATTTTTCCAAATCTTGCAGGCCGTTCAGTTAATCCTTCTTTATGGTTGGTATGGGGTCAATCATATGCCACTGTCAGAAAGTTTACCCTTTTACCATTGCCGTATGGCTATGTTTGTGGTGCTCTTGCTTCCTGGTCAGTCTAAATATAGGCAGTATTTTGCATTACTAGGAACATTTGGGACATTAGCTGCCTTTGTTTATCCAGTGCCAGATCCCTATCCTTTCCCACATATTGCCATTTTGTCCTTTATCTTTGGGCACTTAGCTCTCTTGGGGAACTCACTGGTTTATCTCTTGAGACAGTACGATGCGCGCTTGCTGGATGTGAAGGGAATTTTTCTCATGACCTTTGCACTAAATGCCTTGATTTTTGTGGTCAATTTGGTAACAGGTGGTGATTATGGATTTTTGACAAAACCGCCATTGGTTGGAGACCACGGCTTAGTAGCTAATTATTTAATCGTTTCTCTGGCCTTGTCAGCGGCGATTACGTTGACAAAGAAAATTTTGGAACTATTTTTAGAACAAGAAGCAGAAAAAATGATTGCAAAGAAAGCTTAGAAATGAGCTTTCTTTTTTGGCAATAGACAGATTGTTGTTGGTTACATAGAGTAGAAAAATTCTTGTAAAGGAAAAGTGAAAAATTGGCTAGTAAATTTAGGAAAAACTAAGCACAATCAGATTTTTTGTGTTATAATATTCTGTGAATAGCTATGCCCATGTTTAGCTATGGAATATTACGAAGTGAGAAACTTGGAAGATAGAGAGGATGCGATGTAATGGCTAGAGAAGGCTTTTTTACAGGTCTAGATATTGGAACAAGCTCTGTCAAGGTGCTTGTAGCCGAGCAGAGAAATGGTGAATTAAATGTAATTGGCGTGAGTAATGCCAAAAGTAAAGGTGTAAAGGATGGAATTATTGTTGATATTGATGCAGCAGCAACTGCTATCAAATCAGCTATTTCCCAAGCAGAAGAAAAGGCAGGCATTTCGATTAAATCAGTGAATGTCGGCTTGCCTGGTAATCTTCTGCAGGTAGAACCAACTCAAGGGATGATTCCAGTAACATCTGATACCAAGGAAATTACGGATCAAGATGTTGAAAATGTTGTCAAATCAGCTTTGACAAAGAGTATGACACCTGACCGTGAAGTCATTACCTTTATTCCTGAAGAATTTATTGTGGATGGTTTCCAAGGGATTCGTGACCCACGTGGCATGATGGGGGTTCGCCTTGAAATGCGTGGTTTGCTTTATACAGGCCCTCGTACTATCTTGCACAATCTGCGTAAGACAGTTGAACGTACAGGTGTTCAGGTTGAAAATGTTATCATTTCGCCACTAGCAATGGTTCAATCAGTTTTGAACGAAGGTGAACGTGAATTTGGTGCTACAGTGATTGATATGGGGGCAGGCCAGACGACTGTTGCTACAATCCGTAACCAAGAACTCCAGTTCACCAATATTCTCCAAGAAGGTGGAGATTATGTAACTAAGGATATCTCTAAAGTCTTGAAAACTTCTCAGAAGTTGGCTGAAGGTTTGAAATTAAACTATGGAGAGGCTTATCCTCCTCTTGCAAGTAAAGAAACCTTCCAAGTAGAGGTTATTGGGGAAGTAGAACCTGTTGAAGTAACAGAAAATTACTTGTCAGAGATTATTTCTGCACGAATCAAGCATATTTTTGAACAAATCAAACAAGACTTGGAGAGAAGACATTTATTGGATCTTCCTGGTGGAATTGTTTTGATCGGTGGAAATGCAATTTTACCGGGTATGGTAGAATTGGCTCAAGAAGTCTTTGGCGTTCGTGTCAAACTCTATGTTCCAAACCAAGTTGGTATTCGCAATCCAGCCTTTGCGCATGTGATTAGTCTATCGGAATTCGCTGGACAATTGACAGAAGTCAATCTTTTGGCTCAGAGAGCAGTCAAGGGTGAAGTTGCTCTGATTCATCAACCAATTAGTTTTGGGGGAATGATTCAGAAAACAGCTCAGTTTGTACAATCAACGCCTGTTCAACCAGCTCCTACTCCAGAAGTAGAGCCGGTGGAGCCTACAGAACCAATGGCGGATTTCCAACAAGCTTCACAAAATAAACCGAAATTAGCAGATCGTTTCCGTGGCTTGATCGGAAGCATGTTTGACGAATAAAGAGGAAAAATAAATTATGACATTTTCATTTGATACAGCTGCTGCTCAAGGTGCAGTGATTAAGGTAATTGGTGTCGGTGGAGGCGGTGGCAATGCCATCAACCGTATGGTCGACGAAGGTGTTACAGGCGTAGAATTTATCGCAGCAAACACAGATGTACAAGCATTGAGTAGTACAAAAGCTGAGACTGTTATTCAGTTGGGACCTAAATTGACTCGTGGTTTGGGTGCAGGAGGTCAACCTGAGGTTGGTCGTAAAGCTGCTGAAGAAAGCGAAGAAACACTGACAGAAGCTATCAGTGGTGCAGATATGGTCTTCATCACTGCTGGTATGGGAGGAGGCTCTGGAACTGGAGCTGCTCCTGTTATTGCTCGTATCGCCAAAGATTTAGGTGCTCTTACAGTTGGTGTTGTAACACGTCCGTTTGGTTTTGAAGGAAGCAAGCGTGGACAATTTGCTGTAGAAGGAATCAATCAACTACGTGAGCATGTAGATACTCTATTGATTATTTCAAACAACAACTTGCTTGAAATTGTTGATAAGAAAACACCGCTCTTGGAGGCTCTTAGCGAAGCGGATAACGTTCTTCGTCAAGGTGTTCAAGGAATTACCGATTTGATTACCAACCCAGGATTGATTAACCTTGACTTTGCCGATGTGAAAACGGTAATGGCAAACAAAGGGAATGCTCTTATGGGTATTGGTATCGGTAGTGGAGAAGAACGTGTTGTTGAAGCAGCGCGTAAGGCAATTTACTCTCCACTTCTTGAAACAACAATTGATGGAGCAGAAGATGTGATTGTCAACGTAACTGGTGGTCTTGACTTAACCTTGATTGAGGCAGAAGAGGCTTCACAAATTGTGAACCAGGCGGCAGGTCAAGGAGTGAACATCTGGCTCGGTACTTCAATTGATGAAAGTATGCGTGATGAAATTCGTGTAACAGTTGTTGCAACAGGTGTTCGTCAAGACCGCGTAGAGAAGGTTGTGGCTCCACAAGCTAGACCTGCTACTAACTACCGTGAGACAGTAAAACCAGCTCATTCACATGGCTTTGATCGTCATTTTGATATGGCAGAAACAGCTGAATTGCCAAAACAAAATCCACGTCGTTTGGAACCAACTCAAGCATCTGCTTTTGGTGATTGGGATCTTCGCCGTGAATCGATTGTTCGTACAACAGATTCAGTAGTTTCTCCAGTTGAACGCTTTGAAGCCCCAACTTCACAAGATGAAGATGAATTGGATACACCTCCATTTTTCAAAAATCGTTAAGTAAATGAATATAAAAGAAAATACAGAACTTGTTTTTCGAGAAGTCGCAGAGGCGAGTCTGAGTGCTCATCGGGAGAGTGGTTCAGTCTCTGTCATTGCAGTTACCAAGTATGTAGATGTACCGACAGCGGAAGCCTTGCTTCCGCTAGGTGTTCATCATATCGGTGAAAATCGTGTCGATAAGTTTCTGGAGAAATATGAAGCTTTAAAAGATCGAGATGTGACTTGGCATTTGATTGGTACCTTGCAAAGACGTAAGGTGAAAGATGTCATTCAATACGTTGATTATTTCCATGCTTTGGATTCAGTAAAGCTAGCAGAGGAAATCCAAAAAAGAAGTGACCGAGTCATCAAGTGTTTCCTTCAAGTAAATATTTCTAAAGAAGAAAGTAAACACGGATTTTCGAGAGAGGAACTGCTGGAAATCTTGCCAGAGTTAGCCAGACTAGATAAGATTGAATATGTTGGTTTAATGACGATGGCTCCTTTTGAGGCTAGCAGTGAGCAGTTGAAAGAAATTTTCAAGGCGACCCAAGATTTACAAAGAGAAATCCAAGAAAAACAAATTCCAAATATGCCTATGACCGAGTTAAGTATGGGAATGAGTCGTGATTATAAAGAAGCGATTCAATTCGGTTCCACCTTTGTTCGTATAGGTACAGCATTTTTTAAGTAGGAGAGAACCATGTCTTTAAAAGATAGATTCGATAGATTTATAGATTATTTTACGGAGGATGAGGATTCAACGGTTCCTTATGAAAAAGGAAATGAACCCGTGTTTACTCCAGTAAATTCTTCACAGGAACCGGCTCTCCCAATGAATCAACCTTCACAGTCGGCTGGTGCAAAAGATAGCAATATCACCAGATTGCATGCACGACAACAGGAATTGGCAAATCAGAGCCAGCGTTCAACTGATAAGGTAATTATAGATGTTCGTTATCCTAGAAAATATGAAGATGCAACAGAAATTGTTGATTTATTGGCAGGAAACGAAAGTATTTTAATTGATTTTCAGTATATGACAGAGGTACAGGCCCGTCGTTGCTTGGACTATTTAGATGGAGCTTGTCATGTTTTAGCTGGAAATCTGAAAAAGGTAGCATCTACTATGTATCTGTTAACACCAGTGAATGTTATTGTGAATGTAGAAGATATTCGTTTACCAGATGAAGAACAAAATGGTGAGTTTGGCTTTGATATGAAGCGAAATAGAGTACGATAATGATTTTTTTAATTCGTCTGATTTATAATGCAGTGGATATTTACTCCCTGATTTTGCTAGCCTTTGCTGTCATGTCTTGGTTTCCAGGCGCCTACGAATCAAGTTTGGGTCGTTGGATTGTAGCATTGGTAAAACCAGTGCTTGCTCCTTTGCAACGCCTGCCTTTACAGATAGCAGGTCTTGATTTATCTATTTGGGTTGCGATTGTTTTGATTCGATTTTTAGGAGATAACCTAGTCCGTTTTCTGGCGATGATAGGATGAATAAAGGGATTTACCAGCATTTCTCCATAGAAGATCGTCCATTTCTTGACAAGGGAATGGAATGGATAAAGAAGGTAGAAGATAGCTATGCTCCTTTTTTAACTCCTTTTATCAATCCTCATCAGGAGAAGCTATTAAAGATTTTGGCCAAAACCTATGGTCTTGCTTGTAGCAGTAGTGGGGAATTCGTCTCAAGTGAGTATGTTCGAGTTTTATTATACCCAGATTATTTCCAGCCAGAGTTTTCAGATTTTGAAATGTCTCTCCAGGAAATTGTGTATTCCAATAAATTTGAACACTTAACGCATGCTAAGATTTTAGGGACAGTCATCAATCAATTAGGGATTGAACGGAAACTTTTTGGAGATATCCTAGTAGATGAAGAACGGGCGCAGATTATGATTAATCAGCAGTTTCTTCTTCTCTTTCAAGATGGATTAAAGAAAATTGGCCGTATACCCGTTTCGCTGGAGGAACGTCCTTTCACCGAGAAAATAGATAAGCTAGAACAGTATCGAGAGCTGGATTTATGTGTGTCTAGTTTTAGATTAGATGTTCTTTTATCAAATGTTTTAAAACTATCTAGGAATCAAGCAAACCAGTTGATTGAAAAGAAACTTGTCCAAGTAAATTATCATGTGGTAGACAAATCAGATTATACTGTTCAAGTTGGAGACTTGATTAGTGTGAGAAAATTTGGGCGCTTGAGATTGCTTCAAGATAAGGGACAAACAAAAAAAGAGAAGAAAAAAATAACCGTCCAGTTATTATTAAATAAGTGAGGAATAGAATGCCAATTACATCATTAGAAATAAAGGACAAGACCTTTGGAACTCGATTCAGAGGTTTTGATCCAGAAGAAGTCGATGAATTTTTAGATATTGTGGTTCGTGATTACGAAGATCTTGTTCGTGCGAATCATGATAAAGATTTGCGTATTAAGAGTTTAGAAGAACGTTTGTCTTACTTTGATGAGATGAAAGATTCATTAAGTCAGTCTGTATTGATTGCCCAGGATACAGCTGAGAGAGTGAAACAGGCGGCGCATGAACGTTCAAATAATATCATTCACCAAGCAGAGCAAGATGCGCAACGCTTGTTGGAAGAAGCTAAATATAAGGCAAACGAGATTCTTCGTCAAGCAACAGACAATGCTAAGAAAGTTGCTGTTGAAACAGAAGAATTGAAGAACAAGAGCCGTGTCTTCCACCAACGTCTCAAATCTACAATTGAGAGTCAGTTGGCTATTGTTGAATCTTCAGATTGGGAAGATATTCTCCGTCCAACAGCTACTTATCTTCAAACCAGTGATGAAGCTTTTAAAGAAGTGGTTAGCGAAGTACTTGGAGAACCGATTCCAGCTCCAATTGAGGAAGAACCAATTGATATGACACGTCAGTTCTCTCAAGCAGAAATGGCAGAGTTACAAGCTCGTATTGAGGCAGCCAATAAAGAATTGGCTGAATTTGAAGCTCAGGCTAAACAGGAAGTGGAAAATCCAATTCCTGTAGTGAGTCCTCAAATGGAAGAAGAGTCTGCTCATCCAGTTGGTCCAATGTACGAAGAACCAGAAGTAGCTCCAGTACATCCTTCGGCTCCAACACCAGCTACAGAAACGTTTGATTCAGCACCAGGATTTGAAGCACCGCAAGAATCCGTTACAATTTTATAAGAAACGATGTGAGAACAATATCTTATCCTTATATTTCCAGCGAGCAGGAGATGGTGTGAGTCCTGTAATCCCTATTGATAAGATTATCCTCTCAAAAACTCAAGTCTGAAGCTAGTAAGATTTGACGTTCCCCACGTTACGGGATAAGAGGGAGAAAGACTAAATCTTTTTCCGAATAAAGGTGGTACCACGATTTTCGTCCTTTTTGGCAGTCGTGGTTTTTAATTTGTTATTATTTATAAAGGAGATACCATGAAACTCAAAGATACCCTTAACCTTGGGAAAACAGCTTTCCCAATGCGTGCAGGCCTTCCTACCAAAGAGCCAGTTTGGCAAAAGGAATGGGAAGATGCAAAACTTTATCAACGTCGTCAAGAATTGAACCAAGGAAAACCTCATTTCACCTTGCATGATGGCCCTCCATACGCGAACGGAAATATCCACGTTGGACACGCTATGAACAAGATTTCAAAAGATATCATTGTTCGCTCAAAATCTATGTCAGGTTTTTACGCACCATTTATCCCAGGTTGGGATACTCATGGTCTGCCAATCGAGCAAGTTTTGGCAAAACAAGGTGTCAAACGTAAAGAAATGGACTTGGTTGAGTACTTGAAACTTTGCCGTGAATACGCTCTTTCTCAAGTAGATAAACAACGTGAAGACTTTAAACGTTTGGGTGTTTCTGGTGACTGGGAAAATCCATATGTGACTTTGACTCCTGACTATGAAGCAGCTCAAATCCGTGTATTTGGTGAGATGGCTAATAAAGGTTATATCTACCGTGGTGCAAAACCAGTTTACTGGTCTTGGTCATCTGAGTCAGCCCTTGCTGAAGCGGAGATTGAATACCATGATTTGGTCTCAACTTCCCTTTACTATGCCAACAAGGTAAAAGATGGCAAAGGTGTTCTAGATACAGATACTTATATCGTAGTTTGGACAACAACTCCATTTACCATCACAGCTTCTCGTGGTTTGACTGTTGGTGCAGATATTGATTACGTTTTGGTTCAACCTGCTGGTGAAACTCGTAAGTTTGTGGTTGCTGCAGAATTATTGACTAGCTTGTCTGAGAAATTTGGCTGGGTTGATGTTCAAGTTTTGGCAACTTACCGTGGTCAAGAACTCAACCACATCGTAACAGAACACCCATGGGATACAGCTGTAGATGAATTGGTTATCCTTGGTGACCACGTTACGACTGACTCTGGTACTGGTATTGTCCATACAGCCCCTGGTTTTGGTGAGGATGACTACAATGTCGGTATTGCTAATGGTCTTGAAGTCGCAGTGACTGTTGACGAACGTGGTATCATGATGAAGAATGCTGGTCCTGAGTTTGAAGGTCAGTTCTACGAAAAGGTAGTTCCAACTGTTATCGAGAAACTTGGTAACCTCCTTCTTGCCCAAGAAGAAATCTCTCACTCATACCCATTTGACTGGCGTACTAAGAAACCAATCATCTGGCGTGCAGTTCCACAATGGTTTGCCTCAGTTTCTAAATTCCGCCAAGAAATCTTGGATGAAATTGAAAAGGTGAAATTCCATTCAGAATGGGGTAAAGTCCGTCTTTACAATATGATTCGTGACCGTGGTGACTGGGTCATCTCTCGTCAACGTGCTTGGGGTGTTCCACTTCCAATCTTCTACGCTGAAGACGGTACAGCGATTATGACAGCTGAAACTATTGAGCATGTAGCTCAACTCTTTGAAGAACATGGTTCAAGCATTTGGTGGGAACGTGATGCCAAAGACCTCTTACCAGAAGGATTTACTCATCCAGGTTCACCAAATGGCGAATTCAAGAAAGAAACAGACATCATGGACGTTTGGTTTGACTCAGGTTCATCATGGAATGGAGTGGTAGTAAACCGTCCTGAGTTGACTTACCCAGCAGACCTTTACCTAGAAGGTTCTGACCAGTACCGTGGTTGGTTCAACTCATCACTCATCACATCTGTTGCCAACCATGGCGTAGCACCTTACAAGCAAATCTTGTCACAAGGTTTTGCCCTTGACGGTAAAGGTGAGAAGATGTCTAAATCTCTTGGAAATACCATTGCTCCAAGTGATGTTGAAAAACAATTTGGTGCTGAAATCTTGCGTCTTTGGGTAACAAGTGTGGATTCAAGCAACGACGTGCGTATCTCTATGGATATTTTGAGCCAAGTCTCTGAAACTTACCGTAAGATTCGTAACACTCTTCGTTTCTTGATTGCCAACACATCTGACTTTACCCCAGCTCAAGATGTAGTCGCTTACGATGAACTTCGTTCAGTTGATAAGTACATGACGATTCGCTTTAACCAGCTTGTCAAGACCATTCGTGATGCCTATGCGGACTTTGAATTCTTGACAATCTACAAGGCCTTGGTGAACTTTATCAACGTTGATTTATCAGCCTTTTACCTTGATTTTGCTAAAGATGTTGTTTACATCGAAGGTGCTAAATCATTGGAACGCCGTCAAATGCAAACTGTTTTCTATGACATTCTTGTGAAAATCACCAAACTCTTGACACCAATCCTTCCTCACACTGCGGAAGAAATCTGGTCATACCTTGAGTTTGAAGCAGAAGATTTCGTTCAATTGTCAGAATTGCCAGAAGCGGAAACTTTTGCTAATCAAGAAGAAATCTTGGATACATGGGCAGCCTTCATGGACTTCCGTGGACAAGCTCAAAAAGCCTTGGAAGAAGCTCGTAATGCAAAAGTAATCGGTAAATCACTTGAAGCACACTTGACAGTTTATCCAAATGAAGTTGTGAAAACTCTACTCGAAGCAGTAAACAGCAATGTAGCTCAACTTTTGATCGTGTCAGACTTGACCATCGCAGAAGGACCAGCTCCAGAAGATGTCGTTAGCTTCGAAGATGTAGCCTTTACAGTTGAACGCGCTGCAGGCCAAGTATGTGACCGTTGCCGTCGTATCGACCCAACAACAGCAGAACGTAGCTACCACGCAGTCATCTGTGACCACTGTGCAAGCATCGTAGAAGAAAACTTTGAAGACGCAGTCGCAGAAGGATTTGAAGAGAAATAAGGTTGAAAAGTCTAGGGAAAACTCAATTTGAGAAGGAAAGACAACTAATCTTATAGACTATAAAACGCATTGTATCAAGTTTTTGAATACCTGATATGATGCGTTTTTTATTTATTTTGAAAATTTGCGAGGTGTGACTTTTTATACTCAACAAGAATCAAAGAGAAACATAGCAAGCTGACAGCAGTAAGATAAAATACGAATTTGATATTGCGGATAAGATTGGTAAATTGTGTCACATTTTTACAATAATAAATTTGTGTAATTGCTTTTGATTTCTGAAAAGTATTATATTTTATTTCATATTATACAAATTTTTATTTTATAATATCAGAAAATACTATTTTTTTTTAGCAAATATGATACAATTTTATTTGAAAAAAAAATAAAAAGGAGATTTTATTATGAAATCAAAAACACTTGCTTTAATTAGTGGTATCGTCGGTCTTGTGGGAGGAATTTTACTTCTTATTGGTCCTTTTGTCTTGTTGGGAACAGCGGTAAATACAGCTGCTACAACTCTTAATGGAGGAGCTACTGCAGGGGCTGTTTCAGGTGTTGCCTTACTCTTGAATGCCTTGAAGATTGCAAATCTTGTTCTTGGTATCATTGCTATTGTTTACTATAAAGGAGATAATCGTGTAGGTGCAGCTCCGTCTGTACTAATGATTGTTTCAGGTGGAGTTAGTCTCATTCCATTCTTAGGATGGGTTGGGGGGATTCTTGCTATTATTGGAGGATCTCTATTCCTTGCAACATTGAAGAAATTCAAATCAGAAGAATAAAAGGTATTTTAGCATGAAAAGAACAAAAAAGTTTATCGGTCTAGGAGTAGTTCTATTATCTGTTTCTCTTCTCGCTGCATGTGGAGCACAAAATGCAAAGACTACTTCAACAAGTAGTGATGAGAAGACAGTAGCAACATCTAATACCTCAAAAGAAACAATCACTCTTGATAAACCGGTTGTAACAGACGATGCGATTGAATCAATACGTACTTATGCAGATTATATAGATCTTTATAAAAAGATTTTTGATGATTATTTTACTAAAGCTGAGGAAAGTTTCAAAGGCACAGCTATGGAAAATAATGAGTCGTTTACCAAACTAAAAGAGTCAACTCAAAAATTATTCGATGCGCAGAAAAAAATATATGATTTGCTAGGGTCTACTGAGCTCAAGGAAGATGATAAATCAAAATTGTCTCAACAATTGAAAGACTTTAGAGACAATTTGTAAAAACAGTTGAAAACTTTGACATCTCAACTACAGTAAGATAGAAATTTTTTTGTAGTAATTGAGAATAATTGGTTAAATTACACCCCAAATGTTAGAAATTGGGGTGTTTTTTAAAGATTAAATAATGAAGATAGAATAGAAACAACCAAAAACAATGTGATTGTCAAACAGTCCTTTCCTTTTTGGTTTTGACTAGCTTTTTTGTGAAAAATTGTGTAAAATAGAATAGATAAACGAGGGGAAACCTCGGAAAATTTAAAGGAGAATCCATCTAATGGTAAAATTGGTTTTTGCTCGCCACGGTGAGTCTGAATGGAACAAAGCTAACCTTTTCACTGGTTGGGCTGATGTTGATTTGTCTGAAAAAGGTACACAACAAGCGATTGACGCTGGTAAATTGATCAAAGAAGCTGGTATCGAATTTGACCAAGCTTACACTTCAGTATTGAAACGTGCAATCAAAACAACGAACTTGGCTCTTGAAGCTTCTGACCAATTGTGGGTTCCAGTTGAAAAATCATGGCGCTTGAACGAACGTCACTACGGTGGTTTGACTGGTAAAAACAAAGCTGAAGCTGCTGAACAATTTGGTGATGAGCAAGTTCACATCTGGCGTCGTTCATACGATGTATTGCCTCCAAACATGGACCGTGATGATGAGCACTCAGCTCACACAGACCGTCGTTACGCTTCACTTGACGACTCAGTAATCCCAGATGCTGAAAACTTGAAAGTGACTTTGGAACGTGCCCTTCCATTCTGGGAAGATAAAATCGCTCCAGCTCTTAAAGATGGTAAAAACGTATTCGTAGGAGCTCACGGTAACTCAATCCGTGCCCTTGTAAAACACATCAAAGGTTTGTCAGATGACGAAATCATGGACGTGGAAATCCCTAACTTCCCACCATTGGTATTCGAATTCGACGAAAAATTGAACGTAGTTTCTGAATACTACCTTGGAAAATAAAAAATTGTAAGCCTAGAATTGATTTCTAGGCTTTTTATGTTAGTATGGTAGTATGATAAGGAATAAAAAACAAGATTATGTATTGGCCTATAAGCAACCAGCATCAAGAACATATAAGGGTTGGGAAGAAGAGGCCTTACCGATAGGTAATGGTTCTTTAGGGGTAAAAATATTTGGCCTTATAGGGGCTGAGCGGATTCAATTCAATGAAAAAAGTCTCTGGTCGGGTGGGCCTCAACCAGATAGTTCAGATTATCAGGGTGGAAATCTTCAAGATCAGTATAGTTTTTTAGCTGAGATTCGCCAGGCTTTGGAGAAGAGAGACTACAATACTGCTAAGGAACTGGCTGAACAGCACCTAGTCGGGCCCCAAACGAGTCAATATGGGACCTATCTGTCCTTTGGAGATATTTTCATTGAGTTTAGTAATCAAGGCAAGACTTTGTCTCAGGTGACGGATTACCAGAGACAGCTGAATATTAGTAAGGCACTTGCGACGACTTCTTATGTCTATAAGGGAACGAAATTTGAACGTGAAGCCTTTGCGAGTTTTCCAGATGATCTCTTGGTTCAGCGCTTTACTAAGGAAGGGTTGGAAACTCTAGATTTTACTATAGAACTATCCTTGACCCGTGATTTGGCTTCTGATGGAAAGTATGAACAGGAAAAATCTGATTACAAGGAATGCAAGTTGGATATTACTGATTCTCATATTTTGATGAAGGGAAGAGTTAAGGATAATAATCTGCGGTTTGCTAGCTGTTTAGCTTGGCAAACAGATGGGGATATTAGAGTTTGGGCAGATAAGGTTCAGATATCAGGAGCCAGTTATGCCAATCTTTTCTTGGTGGCTAAGACAGATTTTGCTCAAAATCCTGCTAGCAATTATCGCAAGAAACTAGATTTAGAGAAACAGGTTAAGGACTTGGTGGAGACAGCTAAAGAAAAGGGCTATGCCCAATTGAAATCAAGGCATATTGAGGACTACCAAGCTTTATTTCAGCGTGTTCAATTGGATTTGGGGGCTGATGTTGACGCACCCACTACAGATGAGTTGCTAAGAAATTATAAGCCACAAGAGGGGCAGGCTTTGGAGGAGCTGTTCTTCCAGTATGGGCGGTATTTATTGATTAGTTCTTCCAGATATTGTCCAGATGCTCTACCAGCTAACTTGCAAGGGATCTGGAATGCGGTCGATAACCCTCCTTGGAATTCGGACTATCACCTGAATATCAACCTGCAGATGAATTATTGGCCAGCCTATGTTACCAATCTTCTAGAGACGGCTTTTCCAGTCATCAACTATATCGATGATTTGCGAGTCTATGGTCGCCTAGCGGCTGCAAGGTATGCAGGAATCGTCTCTCAGGAAGGGGAGGAGAATGGTTGGTTGGTCCATACCCAAGCGACTCTTTTTGGCTGGACGGCACCTGGTTGGGATTACTATTGGGGTTGGTCACCAGCTGCCAATGCGTGGCTGATGCAAACTGTTTATGAAGCCTATTCATTTTATAGGGACCAAGACTATCTCAGGGAGAAAATTTATCCCATGTTGAGGGAAACGGTTCGTTTTTGGAATGTTTTTTTACATAAGGATCAGCAGGCACAGCGTTGGGTCTCTTCTCCGTCTTATTCCCCAGAACATGGGCCGATTTCGATTGGCAATACCTATGACCAATCTCTGATTTGGCAATTATTTCATGATTTTATTCAGGCTGCTCAGGAATTGGGTCTGGATGAGGACTTGTTGATTGAAGTCAAGGAGAAGTTTGACTTGCTTAATCCTCTTCAAATCACTCAATCTGGTCGAATCAGGGAGTGGTATGAGGAGGAAGAGCAACATTTTCAAAATGAGAAAGTGGAGGCCCAGCATCGGCACGCTTCCCATCTGGTGGGACTCTATCCTGGAAATCTCTTTAGCTACAAGGGACAAGAGTATCTTGAATCGGCGCGTGCTAGCCTCAATGATCGTGGAGACGGTGGTACAGGCTGGTCCAAGGCTAATAAGATCAATCTTTGGGCGCGTCTAGGAGATGGCAACCGAGCCCATAAATTATTAGCAGAGCAGTTAAAGTCATCCACCTTGCCAAATCTTTGGTGTAGCCACCCTCCTTTTCAGATAGATGGTAATTTTGGTGCTAGCAGTGGCATGGCAGAAATGTTGCTCCAGTCTCATACAGCTTATCTGGTACCTCTAGCCGCCCTACCTGATGCTTGGTCAACAGGTTCTGTTTCAGGCTTAATGGCACGTGGACATTTTGAAGTGAGCATGAGGTGGGAGGATAAAAAACTCTTACAGTTGACCATTTTATCAAGGAGTGGAGGAGATTTGCGAGTTTCTTATCCAGGTATTGAGAAGAGTGTGATTAAAATGAATCAAGAAAAAGCAAAAGTGAAATGCATGGGGAAAGATTGTATTTCGGTGGCAACAGCAGAAGGCGATCTGGTTCAATTTTATTTTTAAGAAGATGTTATACTCTTTTAAAATCTCTTCAAACCACGTCAGCTTTATCTGCAACCTCAAAGCGGTGCTTTGA
>NZ_JUQO01000149.1 GCF_001074635.1 Streptococcus mitis | reverse complement strand
TTGAGTACGGCAAGGCGACGTTGACGCGGTTTGAATTTGATTTTCGAAGAGTATTAAATCTTAAAAACCTAAAAAATACAGTACCCACATTCGGTACTGTATTTCTTTTATCCTTATTTTTAAGTTAAATTATTAAAATCCCAGATTTGGTCCATCCAGCCTTCATAGAAGTCTGGTTCGTGGCAGACCATAAGGATAGATCCCTTGTATTCTTTGAGAGCGCGTTTGAGTTCATCCTTGGCATCCACATCCAAATGGTTGGTCGGCTCGTCCAGCACTAAAACGTTATTTTCACGATTCATCAAGAGACAGAAACGAACCTTGGCTTGTTCCCCACCTGACAAGACCTGAATTTGGCTTTCGATATGCTTGGTCGTCAAACCACAGCGGGCAAGGGCAGCACGAACTTCTGCTTGGTTGAGGGCTGGAAAGGCATTCCAGACAGCTTCAAGAGGAGTTTGGCTATTACCTCCTTCTACTTCCTGTTCAAAATAACCTAGTTCTAGGTAGTCACCGCGTTCCACTTCCCCAGCGATTGGCGGAATAATGCCCAAGAGACTCTTCAAGAGAGTTGTTTTCCCGATACCATTTGCTCCGATAATGGCAACCTTTTGATTACGTTCAAAGGTAAGATTTAAAGGCTTAGTAAGAGGTCGGTCATAACCAATTTGCAAATCCTTGGCTTGGAAAATAAAGCGCCCTGGCGTACGAGCTGGTTTGAAATCAAAGGATGGTTTTGGTTTCTCACTTTGCAGTTCGATAATATCCATCTTATCCAATTTCTTCTGACGGGACATGGCCATGTTACGAGTTGCAACACGTGCTTTGTTCCGAGCGACAAAATCTTTAAGGTCGGCAATCTCTTTCTGCTGACGTTCGTAGGCTGCCTCTAGCTGAGATTTCTTCATCGCATAGACTTCTTGGAACTGGTAGTAGTCACCAGAGTAACGCGTCAGCTGTTGATTTTCCACATGATAGACGATATTGATAACATCGTTCAAGAATGGAATATCGTGTGAAATAAGGACAAAGGCATTCTCATAGTTTTGGAGATAGCGCTTAAGCCAGTCAATATGCTCAGCATCCAAGTAGTTGGTCGGCTCATCCAAAAGCAAGATATCAGGCTTTTCAAGGAGAAGTTTTGCCAAAAGTACCTTGGTTCTTTGCCCACCTGACAAAGAGGTTACATCCGTATCCATGCCAAAGTCCATGACACCAAGGGCACGCGCTACTTCATCAATCTTAGCATCCAAGGTATAGAAATCACGACTCTCCAAACGGTCTTGGAGTTCTCCCACTTCTTCCATGAGAGCATCAACATCAGCTCCATCTTCAGCCATTTCCATATAAAGGTCATTGATACGAGCTTCAGCTTTGAATAGCTCATCAAAGGCTGTACGGAGCACATCACGCACCGACTGCCCTTCAGCAAGGACAGAGTGCTGATCCAAGTAACCGGCAGTCACATATTTGGACCACTCAACCTTCCCTTCATCTGGCAACATCTTACCAGTCACGATACTCATAAAGGTTGACTTCCCTTCACCATTGGCACCGACCAGACCGATATGTTCCCCCTTGAGGAGACGGAAGGACACATCTTCAAAAATTGCACGGTCACCAAAACCGTGACTCAGATTTTTAACTTCTAAAATACTCATTCTAATTCCTTATCTTGTTTTTATGTAATTGTTTATAGAGAAGCCAAGCCAGATAGCCACCCAAGGTATTGGTCCACAAATCATCAATTTCAAAGACGCGATTAAAATCAAAGAAAAAATCTAAGACCAACTGCGTACACTCAATTCCAAGACTCAATAAAAAACTGAAAAAAATCACTTTTTTTGTCTTACGCAAGTTTGGAAGGAGAGAAAGGAGTTGGAAAATCAGAGGAAAAAGCAAGAAGACATTGAGAATATTTTGTAGAAAAATCCAACATAATTGTCCTATGTCACTCACTTCGCCCAGTTTCCAGACAGAATTGAAAGGAGTCAAAAGAAAAACCAGGCGTCCAAGATGCTGAATACCTGGAGTTTCCACCCCCACGGGAGAATGTTCTTGAGGAGTAAAGCAAAAATAGACAATGCAAATGCTATAGAAAATAACTCCCCAGACCAAAACATGATTATAAGTCTTCTTCATCATTAAGGATTGACTGCTGCGACTGCTTTCTGGCGGTCACGTTTCATTGTATTGGAACGCAATTGTCCACAAGCTGCATCAATATCTGTTCCGTGCTCTTGACGAACCACACAGTTAACCCCTTTCTTCTTAAGCGTATCATAGAAGGCCAGGACGCGCTCTTTAGGACTACGGCTATATTGGTCATGCTCACTAACTGGATTGTAAGGAATCAAGTTTACATAAGACAATTTCTTGATATTCTTGAGCAATTCAGCCAATTCCAAGGCTTGTTCTACACCGTCATTGACTTCATTGAGCATGATATACTCAAAGGTCACACGACGATTGGTTGTCTCAATATAGTACTCAATAGCAGCAAAGAGTTTTTCAATCGGAAAGGCACGGTTAATCTTCATGATGCTTGACCGCAGTTCATTATTAGGTGCGTGAAGGGAAACTGCAAGATTGACCTGAACTCCTTCATTAGCAAAATCACGAATTTTATGAGCCAAACCTGAGGTTGAAACCGTGATGTGACGAGCTCCGATTGCCATCCCCTTGTCATCATTGATGGTACGAACGAAATTCAAGACATTGTTGTAGTTATCAAAGGGCTCACCGATTCCCATGACAACGATATGGCTGACGCGTTCATCCTGACCACGCTCATCAAAGTATTTCTGAACCAGCATGATTTGCGCTACGATTTCCCCATTATTGAGGTCACGTTGTTTCTTAATCAAACCAGAGGCACAGAAGGTACAACCGATATTACAGCCTACCTGAGTGGTCACACAGACTGACAAACCATAGTGTTGACGCATCAGTACTGTCTCAATCAGCATTCCATCTGGCAATTCAAAAAGATATTTAACTGTCCCATCAGCAGACTCTTGAACGATACGTTGTTTCAAGGGATTGACCACAAACTGGTTATTGAGCTTAGCAATCAAATCCTTGGAAAGGTTGGTCATCTCTTCAAATGACTGGACACGTTTACGGTAAAGCCATTCCCAGATTTGATCTGCACGGAATTTCTTTTCTCCCTGCTCCAAAACCCATTCCTGCATGGTTTGACGTGTTAAACTATAAATTGACGGTTTCATTTCTTCTCCTTATCCTCTACTCACTTCTGACGAATGACAAAATGACGTTGCCCCTTGTCCTCTTTCTGAGAATGCTGATCTTTCTGACGACGTCTATTTTTCTTATCTGCATTCGGTTTTCGTTTGGTTTGAGTCGGCTTCTTTCCTTTTCTAGAAGGTGTTTCTTCTTCCTTCTTACGCATTTTCTTGTCAAATGATGCTCGCTTAGGGGCTTCATTTTCTAAGACAAAATAGGCACAACCATAACTACAATACTCTAAAAGATAGTCTTGTAAACGACTGATTTTTTCAAGTTTTTCTTCTGTTCGATCATCCTTGTAAAAACCTCGTAGGCGAAGCTGTTCGTTGCTCCAGTCTCCCACGATATAATCAAACTTGGTTAAGACTTCTGAAAAACGCTGATTAAAAGCCGTCACATCAAAGGCATCCTTGATATTTTCCACCAAGGAAAAAGCTATCCCTTCCGTTTCAACCTTGTCCCCGTGTAAATGAAACTCAGGACCAGGAAACTTGTTATAGTTGTATAATTCAGGTGCAATTTCTTTTCGCATAGATATCCTTTTTCCACGATTACTTAATACTTTATTCTACCATAATTTCTAGCAGTTAGCACGTTTCTCATAAAAATGAAAAAAGTCTGACGATTTTGTCAGACCAAAATAATATAACCTTAAAAAGAGAAGAACAATTCTTCCCTCCAACTATCATTATTTAGCAGCTGCGTACAATTCATCTACTTTGTTCCAGTTGATTACTGAGAAGAAAGCTTTGATGTAGTCAGGACGTACGTTACGGTATTTCACGTAGTAAGCATGTTCCCAAACGTCCAAGCCTAAGATTGGTTTTTTACCTTCTGAGATTGGTGTGTCTTGATTGGCTGTTGAAGTCACTTCAAGTTTCCCTTCTTTGTTGACAACCAACCATGCCCAGCCAGAACCAAAACGAGTTGTTGCTGCTGCAGTGAAAGCTGCTTGGAATTCTTCAAATGAACCAAATGTTGCATCGATTGCTGCTGCAAGTTCTGCTGAAGGAGCTGTTTTCTCAGGAGTCATCAATTCCCAGAAAAGAGCGTGGTTCAAGTGTCCACCACCATTGTTGATAAGCGCTTGACGGATATCAGCTGGGATAGATTCTACATCAGCAAGCAAGGCTTCAAGATCTTCACCGATTTCAGGGTGTTTTTCAAGAGCTGCATTGGCATTGTTGACATAAGTTTGATGGTGTTTGTCATGGTGCAAGTGCATTGTTTCCGCATCGATGTATGGTTCCAAAGCGTCGTATGCATATGGAAGATCTGGTAAGATAATAGCCATCTGTAATACCTCTTTTTCTTTCTATATGAAAATGATAACGCAAACATTCACTTTTTTCAAGTTTTTTGCTTATAGATAAGGAAATCAGTGACATACTTTCTAATCATACTCTTCGAAAATCTCTTCAAACTGCGTCAACGTCGCCTTGGCGTAGGTATAGTTACTGACTTCGTCAGTTTCATCCGCAACCTCAAAAACATGTTTTGAGCTGACTTCGTCAGTTCTATCCACAAC
>NZ_JUQO01000148.1 GCF_001074635.1 Streptococcus mitis | reverse complement strand
AGGCAAGGGACTTTGACTCCCTCATGCGTTGGTTCGAATCCAGCTACCCCAGTTACTATTTGCCGGCGTGGCGGAATTGGCAGACGCGCTGGACTCAAAATCCAGTGTCCGCAAGGACGTGCCGGTTCGACCCCGGCCGCCGGTATAGTATAAAGTTAAGGAACGTTGTAAATCTTCGTTCCTTTTTTATATTATTTTTGGTATAATGATAGTTATTCAAATTTTATTTAGATTATGAAAGTGTAGGGAAGTATGTCTCGTTCTATCGATTTATTAAAACATCGGTATTTGAAAAATATTAAAAAAAATCCTGAATTGTTTGTCGGGATTGAACTGGAATATCCTGTTGTAAATTTGGAAGGTGATGCCACAGATGTTGAAGTTATCAAACACTTATTCCGATATTTAGTTTCTGCTTTGGATTTTACTGTCGAAAAGGTAGATGATTTTGGGACTCCTATTCAGTTAGTGGAGCCAGTAAGTCAGGATGCTATTTTATTTGAAGTTTCCTATACTACGATTGAGTTTGCATTTGGTAAGTCTGAAACGATACAAGAGGTTGAAGAACGTTTTAGTATTTATATGACAGCAATCCAGAAGAAGTTAGCTGAATCAAATCATGCTATTGTTGGCTGTGGTATTCATCCCAACTGGGATAAAAATGAGAATACTCCAGTTGCTTATCCACGTTATCAGATGTTAATGGACTATTTGAATTTGAGTAGAAATGTGACTAAATCAGACTTACATCAATTCCCTGACTATGGTGCTTTTATCTGTGGGAGTCAGGTACAGTTGGATGTTTCAAAGTCTAACTATTTACGAGTGATTAATGCTTTTACCCAAATTGAAGGGGCTAAGGCTTATTTATTTGCAAATTCTGAGTTTACAGGTGCTGATTGGGATACAAAAATCTCAAGAGATATTTTCTGGGAAGACTCTATGCATGGTATCTATCCAGAGAATGTTGGTGTCAATGCTAGACTCTTTAAAGATGAGGATGATTTTTTTGATTATCTAGATCATTCTGCAATTTTTACTGCGGAACGTGATGAACAAACCTATTATTTTTATCCGATTCAGGCTAGGGACTATTTGGCTACATCTGAAATCCAAGCATATTCTCTTAATGGGGATGAGATTCTTATTTACCCCCAAGAGAAGGATTTTGAAACTCATCGTAGTTACCAGTACCAAGACTTAACGACTCGAGGAACAGTTGAGTTTCGTAGTGTGTGTACACAGCCACTTGATAGGACTTTTGCTTCTGCAGCCTTTCACTTGGGATTGTTGGTTAATTTAGATAAGTTAGTAGCTTACTTAGAAACAGCACCTTTCTTTAAGAAATTTGGTTGTGATTATAAGTTTTTAAGACGACAATTTTCTAAGAAAAAGCTTACAGATGAGGAAGAAACTACGATTATTGAAATTTCCAAAGACTTACTCCTGCTAGCTGAAGAAGGACTGGAGATGAGAAATAAGCAAGAAATGACCTACTTACAGCCTTTGAAAGAAGAATTGAGCCTATAATTTCTCTTGTAAAAGGAGAATTTTCTGAAAAATCATGATATAATGGATGAGACTATAGATAAAGGATAGAGAGTAATGACATTAGTTTATCAATCAACGCGTGATGCCAATAATACAGTAACTGCTAGTCAAGCTATTTTGCAAGGTTTGGCAACGGATGGTGGTTTGTTTACACCGCTTACTTATCCAAAGGTAGATTTGGACTTTGACAAATTCAAAGATGCTTCTTATCAGGAAGTTGCTAAGATTGTTTTGTCAGCATTTTTAGATGACTTTACAGCTGAAGAGTTGGACTACTGTATCAACAATGCCTACGATAGCAAGTTTGATACTCCAGCTATCGCGCCATTAGTGAAATTAGACGGACAATATAACTTGGAACTGTTCCATGGTTCAACAATTGCTTTTAAGGACATGGCCTTGTCTATCTTGCCATACTTTATGACGACTGCTGCTAAGAAACATGGCTTGGAGAACAAAATCGTCATTTTGACAGCGACATCTGGTGATACTGGGAAAGCTGCTATGGCTGGATTTGCCGATGTACCTGGTACTGAGATCATCGTCTTTTATCCAAAGGATGGTGTCAGCAAGGTACAAGAGTTGCAAATGACCACTCAGACTGGCGACAATACTCATGTTATTGCTATTGATGGTAACTTTGACGATGCGCAAACCAACGTGAAGCATATGTTTAACGATGTAGCCCTTCGTGAAAAATTGGCTGCCAACAAGTTGCAATTTTCATCTGCAAACTCTATGAATATTGGTCGTTTGGTGCCACAGATTGTTTATTATGTTTATGCCTACGCTCAGTTGGTCAAGACTGGTGAGATTGTGGCTGGTGATAAGGTCAACTTTACCGTACCAACAGGAAACTTTGGAAATATCTTGGCTGCTTTTTATGCCAAACAAATCGGCTTACCAGTTGGTAAATTGATCTGTGCTTCAAATGACAACAATGTTTTGACAGACTTCTTCAAGACACGTGTTTACGACAAGAAGCGTGAGTTTAAGGTAACAACTAGTCCATCTATGGATATTTTGGTATCTTCAAACTTGGAGCGTTTGATTTTCCATCTTTTGGGTAATAATGCGGTTAAGACAGCTGAACTTATGAATGCCTTGAACACGCAAGGTCAATATGAGTTGACTAATTTTGATACAGAGATTCTTGACCTCTTTGTAGCTGAATATGCGACTGAGGAAGAAACAGCGGCAGAAATCAAGCGTGTTTATGAGTCAGATTCTTATATCGAGGATCCACATACGGCGGTTGCCTCAGCAGTCTATAAGAAATACCAATCTACTACTGGCGATGCGACTAAGACAGTAATTGCATCAACAGCTAGTCCATACAAGTTCCCAGTGGTTGCAGTAGAAGCTGTAACAGGGAAAGTTGGCTTAACTGACTTTGAAGCCTTGGCTCAATTACATGATATTTCAGGAGTGGCAGTGCCGCCAGCAGTTGACGGGCTTGAAACAGCTCCTGTTCGTCACAAGACAACAGTGGCAGCTGCTGATATGCAAGCAGCGGTTGAGGCTTATCTAGGACTTTAAGACAGAAGGAGTAAACTCGGTTGGGAAACCAACTGAGTTTCTTTTCATCAGGAGGAAGGATTGTTTAAGAAAAATAAAGACATTCTTAATATTGCTTTGCCAGCTATGGGCGAAAACTTTTTGCAGATGCTCATGGGGATGGTGGATAGTTACTTGGTAGCCCACTTGGGCTTGATAGCTATTTCGGGTGTATCAGTTGCTGGCAATATTATCACGATTTACCAAGCGATTTTCATCGCTCTGGGAGCTGCTATTTCTAGTGTTATTTCAAAGAGTTTAGGGGAGAAGAATCAGTCTAAGCTAGCCTACCATGTGACTGAGGCGTTGAAAATTACTTTACTCTTAAGTTTCCTTTTGGGAGCTTTGTCCATCTTCGCTGGGCAAGAGATGATAGGACTTTTGGGGACGGAGAGAACTGTAGCTGAGAGTGGTGGACTCTACCTATCTTTAGTTGGTGGTTCGATTGTTCTTTTGGGATTCATGACCAGTCTGGGTGCCTTGATTCGTGCAACGCATAATCCACGTCTGCCTCTCTATGTTAGTCTCTTGTCAAATGCTTTGAATATTCTTTTTTCAAGTCTAGCTATTTTTGTACTGGATATGGGGATAGCTGGTGTTGCTTGGGGAACTATTCTGTCTCGCTTGGTAGGTATTGTGATTTTATGGTCGCAATTAAAGTTGCCTTTTGAGAAACCGACTTTTGGTTTAGATAAGGAACTATTGACCTTAGCTTTGCCAGCAGCTGGAGAGCGGCTTATGATGCGGGCTGGTGATGTCGTTATTATTGCCTTGGTTGTTTCTTTTGGAACGGAGGCAGTTGCTGGGAATGCAGTCGGAGAAGTCTTGACCCAGTTTAACTACATGCCTGCCTTTGGCGTAGCTACGGCAACGGTCATGCTAGTGGCCCGAGCAGTTGGAGAGGATAATTGGGAAAGAGTCGCTAGTTTGAGTAAGCAAACCTTTTGGCTTTCTCTGGTCCTCATGTTCCCCTTGACCTTCAGTATCTATGCTTTGGGTGTACCATTAACTCATCTCTATACGACTGATCCTCTAGCGGTGGAGGCCAGTGTTCTAGTGACACTTTTTTCACTACTTGGTACTCCTATGACGATAGGGACAGTCATCTATACAGCAGTCTGGCAGGGTTTGGGCAATGCTCGGCTTCCCTTTTATGCGACAAGTATAGGAATGTGGTGTATCCGCATTGGAACAGGATATCTGATGGGGATTGTGCTTGGTTGGGGCTTGCCCGGTATTTGGGCCGGAACCCTTTTGGATAATGGTTTTCGTTGGTTATTTCTACGTTACCGTTACCAGCATTATATGAGCTTGAAAGGATAGGAAATGCAAAAAACAGCTTTTATTTGGGATTTAGATGGGACTTTATTGGACTCTTACGAAGCGATTTTGTCAGGGATTGAGGAAACTTTTGCTCAGTTTTCTATTCCTTATGATAAGGAGCAGGTGAGAGAGTTTATACTCAAGTATTCGGTGCAAGATTTGCTTGTGCGGGTGGCAGAAGATAGAAATCTGGATGTGGAAGTGCTCAATCAAGTGCGTGCCCAGAGTCTGGCTGAAAAGAATGCCCAGGTAGTCTTAATGCCAGGTGCGCGTGATGTGCTAGCGTGGGCAGACGAAGCAGGAATTCAGCAGTTTATATATACTCATAAGGGGAACAACGCTTTCACCATTCTCAGAGACTTGGGTTTGGAGCCCTATTTTACAGAGATTCTAACCAGTCAGAGTGGCTTTGCGCGCAAGCCTAATCCGGCAGCGGCTACCTATCTGTTAGACAAGTATCAGTTGGATCCTGAGAAAACCTATTATATAGGGGATCGGACTCTGGATGTGGAATTTGCCCAGAATAGTGGGATTCAAAGTCTTAACTTTTTAGAGTCGTCTTATGAAGGCAATCACAGGATTCAAGCGTTAGCAGATATTCCTTACATTTTTGGGGATTGGGAACGATAAGATTGTGTCGGTTTTGTAACAGAGACCTAACAAACTGTTTCAAGTAACCGAGTTTGTTACAAGGAATAGACAGTTTTGTTAAATAAGCCCGAGAGGGCTTTTTTTCTGCATTTTTTGTGTTATGATAGACAGGTACTCATTTGAAAGGAATAGGAAAGAATGAAGAAAAGAATATTATTAGCTTCAACAGTAGCCTTGTCATTTGCCCCAGTATTGGCAACTCAAGCGGAAGAAGTTCTTTGGGCTGCACGTAGTGTTGAGCAAATCCAAAACGATTTGACTAAAACGGATAACAAAACAAGTTATACCGTTCAGTATGGTGATACCTTGAGCACAATTGCAGAAGCCTTGGGTGTAGATGTCACAGTTCTTGCGAATTTGAATAAAATCACTAATATGGACCTGATTTTTCCTGAAACTGTTTTGACAACGACCGTCAATGAAGCAGAAGAAGTAACAGAAGTTGAAATCCAAACTCCTCAAGCAGACTCTAGTGAAGAAGTGACAACTGCGACAGCAGATTTGACAACCAATCAAGTGACGGTTGATGATCAAACTGTTCAGGTTGCAGACCTTTCTCAACCGATTGTAGAAGCTCTAAAAGCGGTAGAAACTACAAGTACAAAAGAAGTAGCAACAAGTTCAGAAGTTACAGAGACAGTGACTGCTTCAGAAGAAGTGACACCATCTACAGGAACTTCTGTCCCAGAGGAGCAAACAGCCGAAACAAGCAGTGCAGTTGCAGAAGCAGCTCCTCAGGCAACGACTCTAGCTGAGAAGCAGGAAACTCAAGCAAGCCCACAAGCTGTTTCAACAGTGGAAGAAACTACAACTCCAGCAGAAGAAACAGCAAGCGAAACAACTGCAACAAGTTCAGAAGAAGCAAAAGAAGCTACACCAACAGTTTCTACTTATCAACTAGAAGAGGCGAAAACAGTTTCAACAACTTACGCAGCTCCAGCTGCACCCGATTATGCTGGACTGGCGGTAGCGAAATCTGAAAATGCAGGCCTTCAACCACAAACAGCTGCCTTTAAAGAAGAAATCGCCAACTTGTTTGGTATCACATCTTTTAGTGGTTACCGTCCAGGAGACAGTGGAGATCACGGAAAAGGTTTGGCTATCGACTTTATGGTACAAGAAAGCTCAGAATTAGGGGATAAGATTGCGGAATACGCTATTCAAAACATGGCCAGCCGTGGAATTAGTTACATCATCTGGAAACAACGTTTCTATGCTCCATTCGATAGCAAATATGGACCAGCTAATACTTGGAACCCAATGCCAGACCGTGGTAGCGTGACAGAAAACCACTATGACCACGTTCACGTTTCAATGAATGGATAAACCAGGATTGGTAATATCATTTTGACGAATGAGATCTAGCTTTCGTGATAGGAAGTAAGTCTCATTCGTTTTTTTCTTTGTCATACTCTTCGAAAATCTCTTCAAACCACGTCAGTTTTATCTGCAACCTCAAAGCTGTGCTTTGAGCAACCTGCGAGTAGCTTCCTAGTTTGCTCTTTGATTTTCATTGAGTATCAATATGAATGGAAAATGGGAAGTTACCATTTTGTAATGATTGAAGCAACATTCTTGCAATCTATTTTACTTTATATTATACTTGATTAGTCAATTATTGATAAGTCAACAGAAAGAAGGAAGAAATGTTAGAGATTCAAGATCTGCTTTATCAACTCCGCTTGTCTGAGCAAGCGAGTACGCAATTGTTTGAAAAAAGACTTGGGATTAGTTTGACACGGTATCAGATTTTACTGTTTTTGCTGGAGAATTCTCCCTGTAATCAAATGGGAGTTCAGGAGCGTTTGAAGATTGATCAGGCTGCTTTGACCCGACATTTCAAAATTCTGGAAAAGGAAGGTTTGGTGGAGCGTCATCGTAATCCTGAAAATCAGCGAGAAGTGTTGGTAGAGGCTACGAAGTATGCTAAGGAGCAATTAGTGGTGAATCCACCTCTGCAGCATATCAAGGTTAAGCAAGAGATGGAAAGTATCTTAACAGAGTCTGAAAGAACAGAACTCAGCCGTTTATTAAATAAATTGGTTTTGGGTATTGAGAATATAGAGATCTAAGGAGAAAAATATGTCAATTATGACAACCATTTTAGCAACAATCGTTGCTTTCGAACATTTTTACATTTTTTATTTGGAAAGTATTGCAACGCAATCAGAAGCGACTAGTCGTGTCTTTAACATGGACAAGGAAGAACTGGCTCGTCCGTCAGTAAGTTCATTGTTTAAAAATCAAGGGATTCATAATGCTTTGCTAGGAGTCTTTCTCTTGTATGGAATTTATTTCTCACAGAATTTAGAAATTGTGACTATTTTTGTTTTATTTGTGATTGGTGCTGCGGCTTATGGTTCTTTAACAGCAGATAAGAAAATTATTTTGAAGCAAGGTGGACCAGCTATTTTGGCCTTGATTAGTATTTTATTCTTTAAATAAACTCAAAAATCAATTCTAGCCTCTCTAGTCCTTTTCACTCCAGAATAAGGGAAATATGTTATACTTGTTTTTAAGAAAAAGTCTCATTGAATTTGTTTTGAGGAGTTAGAAATGAAAGTATTAGTGACAGGTTTTGAGCCCTTTGGAGGGGAAAAGGTCAATCCAGCTTTGGAGGCCATTAAAGGTTTACCAGCTGAAATCCATGGTGCTGAGGTCCGTTGGCTAGAAGTGCCGACAGTCTTTCACAAATCGGCTCAAGTATTGGAAGAAGAGATGGACCGTTATCAACCTGACTTTGTCCTTTGTATCGGCCAAGCAGGTGGAAGGTCTAGCTTGACGCCTGAACGAGTGGCCATTAATCAAGACGATGCACGCATTCCTGATAACGAAGGTAATCAACCGATTGACCTTCCCATTCGCCAAGACGGTGCTCCGGCCTACTTTAGTAGTTTACCTATTAAAGCGATGGTTCAAGCTATAAAAAAAGAGGGATTACCAGCCTCTGTTTCCAATACGGCAGGGACTTTTGTCTGCAATCATTTGATGTATCAGTCCCTCTATTTGGTAGAAAAGAAATTTCCACATGTTAAGGCAGGTTTTATGCATATTCCTTATATGATGGAACAGGTGGTGAATCGACCGACTACTCCAGCTATGAGTTTAGTGGATATTAGGCGAGGGATAGAAGCAGCAATCGGCGCCATTATAGAACATGGGGATCAGGATCTTAAGTTGGTAGGCGGAGAAACTCATTGATAGAAAAAAAGCTTGAGGGGTTACCTTCAAGCTTTTGGACGTTTTCGAGCCAGTACTGCTCGGTAGAAAATCATTTTATTGATTTGAATGTAGGGGAGGAGTGAGAAACTAGCAATTCCAAAGGTAATCCAATTGAGGAAGTACCAAGGAAGGAGTTGTAAGTCTAGGACAAAGCGTTGAAATTTGTAGCCTTTCATCAGGAAACGGCTGGTCTTAAGGATTTGTCCTGGTTTGGCTTGTCCTAAGTCTAGGGTGTCACAGAGGAGAAATTCTACCTGCGAATAGGCATAGTATTGTGGAATATAGAGACTATTTCCGACAATCATCAAGAGGATACTTGCTAGAAAGTAGAGACCAAAGGTCATGAGGAAGCGTTCGGTTTCAATTGATGTGAGATCCAGATTGGGAAACTCGGGGTGAAGGACAACGAATTTCTTTGCTAGAAAGCTACTGTAAAAGAGGAAGTAAATCCCGAGTAAACTAGGAATGCTCCATAAAAAGAGATAGAAGCGTTTGAGAAGGAGAGTCAAAAAGGTTTGTGAAAAGTGCTCTTCGTTAAAGAGAGTGAGACTATTTTTGACGGATAGTTCTGTATCTGGATTCTTGATGAGTTTTAGGGTTGTATAGACTGAACTGGTTAGAAGTATTGCCCCGATAAAGGAGACTAATAGTGGAAAAAGGTAGGCTTGGAATACATGGCCAAACACGCTTAAAAAGGGTTGTTCTAAAACACTCTCGTTGATGCGCTCTAAGGGATTGAGGAAGCCAGACAAGATGAGCAGTATGCTAGGTAAGAGATAGACGAGAAAGAGGCGGGGATTTTCAGCCTGAAATTGTCTGGCCTGCAGACGAACAGTTTTTAAATCAATTTTTGGGTATTTCATTCTTTCATTATACCATAGTTCGTGACAGTTCCGACTTTTTTTGATAAAATCATACAGTATGCCCTTGGGCACAAAGTATGAACTGGGACTGTCTTTCCCAGCTTCGGAGGTAAAAAATGTCAGATTCACCAATCAAATATCGTTTGATTAAGAAAGAAAAACACACAGGAGCTCGTCTGGGAGAAATCATCACTCCCCACGGTACCTTCCCGACGCCTATGTTTATGCCAGTTGGAACTCAAGCCACTGTCAAAACTCAGTCGCCTGAAGAATTGAAGGAGATGGGTTCGGGAATTATCCTATCAAACACCTATCACTTGTGGCTTCGTCCTGGAGATGAACTCATTGCACGCGCTGGTGGTCTCCACAAGTTCATGAATTGGGACCAGCCTATTTTGACAGATAGTGGTGGTTTCCAGGTTTATTCTCTAGCAGATAGCCGCAATATCACAGAAGAAGGAGTAACCTTTAAAAATCATCTCAATGGTTCTAAGATGTTCCTATCACCAGAAAAAGCCATTTCTATTCAGAACAATCTGGGCTCAGACATCATGATGTCCTTTGACGAATGTCCCCAGTTTTATCAACCTTATGACTACGTTAAGAAATCGATCGAGCGTACCAGCCGTTGGGCTGAGCGTGGTTTGAAGGCTCACCGTCGTCCACATGACCAAGGGTTATTTGGGATTGTGCAGGGGGCAGGATTTGAAGACCTGCGTCGCCAATCGGCTCATGATCTTGTCAGCATGGACTTCCCAGGCTACTCTATCGGTGGTTTGGCGGTGGGAGAAACCCACGAAGAGATGAATGCGGTCTTGGACTTCACAACCCAACTGCTACCTGAAAATAAACCTCGCTATTTGATGGGGGTGGGAGCGCCAGATAGCTTGATTGATGGAGTGATTCGTGGTGTAGATATGTTTGACTGTGTCTTGCCGACTCGTATCGCTCGTAATGGTACTTGTATGACCAGTCAGGGACGTTTGGTTGTCAAAAATGCCCAGTTTGCTGAGGACTTTACACCACTGGATCCTGAATGTGATTGCTACACATGTAAGAACTATACACGCGCCTACCTTCGTCACCTCCTCAAGGCTGATGAAACCTTTGGTATTCGCTTGACTAGCTACCACAATCTTTACTTCTTGCTTAACTTGATGAAGCAAGTGCGACAAGCCATCATGGATGACAATCTCTTAGAATTCCGTGAGTATTTTGTTGAAAAATATGGCTATAATAAGTCAGGACGTAATTTCTAAAACGGAATAGATATAAGCTAAAAATCCTAAGTTTTCTCTTAGGATTTTTCTTCTTTTTTTGATAGAATAAAGTGTACAATGAAAGGAAGAATAAACTCGTATGCGCATTAAATGGTTTTCCTTGATTAGGATTACAGGTTTACTTTTGGTACTCTTGTATCACTTCTTTCAGACCATCTTTCCTGGAGGATTTTTCGGGGTAGATGTCTTTTTCACATTTTCAGGTTTCTTGATTACGGCTCTACTCATCGAAGAATTTTCTAAAAATCATGAAATTGATTTGGTTGGATTTTTTAGGAGACGCTTTTATCGGATTGTGCCACCTGTGGTTTTGATGGTCTTGGTCACCATGCCCTTTACCTTCCTAGTTCGCCAAGATTATGTGGCTGGAATTGGGGGGCAGATTGCGGGTGTTTTAGGCTTTATGACCAACTTCTATGAACTTCTAACAGGTGGGAGTTATGAATCACAGTTCATTCCTCATTTGTTTGTTCATAATTGGAGCTTGGCTGTTGAGGTGCACTACTATATCCTCTGGGGATTGGCAGTTTGGTTCTTATCTAAACAGTCCAGATCAAATGGTCAGTTGCGAGGAATGGTCTTTCTCTTATCTGCTGCTGCCTTCTTGATCAGCTTCTTCTCCATGTTTATTGGTAGTTTTCTAGTAACCTCTTATTCCTCTGTTTACTTCTCCAGTTTAACTCATGTCTATCCATTCTTTTTGGGAAGTGTGTTAGCAACTATCGTAGGCGTTCGTCAGACGACTTCCCTAGTTAAGCAGTTGGATAAAATCTGGGATTTACGCAAGACTCTTTTAGTTTTTGGGGGAGGTTTTGGATTCTTACTCATTTTGACCTTCTTTGTCAAATTTACCTATCTCTTTGCCTATCTTATCGGCTTCTTGCTTACCAGCCTTGCAGCCCTAGCTATGATTCTGGCGGCGCGTGTCTTACATGAAAAGACTCCTAACGTGCAGGAGCCAAAGATTATCAGCTTTTTAGCGGATACTAGCTATGCGGTTTATCTTTTCCATTGGCCTTTCTATATCATATTCTCACAGTTGACATCAAATCTTCTTGCTGTATTATTGACTCTGATTTGTTCTTATGGATTTGCCAGTCTTTCATTTTATGTATTGGAGCCGTGGATTGCAGGCAAGAACACACCTGTTTTACAAACTCTTCGTCCCCTGCCTTATATTCACGCAATTCTTGCAACAAGTACAGGAATCTTGGCCTTCATTGTCCTCTTAGTGACTTTGTTGGCACCACAAGTGGGAGCTTTTGAGACAGACTTAACTGTCAATGGTTTGAAGCAAGCTGCAACAAATATTAGCCAAACCAAGGTGATGACAGAACGAGCAGAAGCTGATAGTTTAGGAATTGCTGATGGCACTATGTTAATTGGTGACTCAGTGGCTCTAAGAGCTAATACAGCCCTGCAGACAGCCCTTCCAGGGGCACAGATTAATGCTCAGGTCAGCAGAACAACCAAGACTGCCAATGAAATCATGCTAAATAATAGCCAGAATAAATTTTTACCTAAGATGGTAGTCATTGCAACTGGGGTAAATAATCCTGAAAATTATAAGGAAGACTGGGACAGTATCGTGAAAAATCTTCCTAAGGGACACCATATGATTTTGGTGACTCCTTATGAAGGAGATAAGACAAAAGAGACCTATGCAATCGTTGAGAAGGCGGCTGCCTATATGAGAGAATTGGCAGAGAAGACTCCTTATATCACCATTGCTGATTGGAATCAAGTTGCTAAGGAACATCCAGAGATCTGGACAGGAACAGACCAAGTCCATTTCGGAAGTGACACTAGCAAAATTGAAGCAGGAGCAAAATTGTATGCAGAGACCATTGCTACAGCTTTGCAAACAGCTCAAGACAAGCCAGTCAAATCAAAATAACGTGTATTTAAAAGAGAAGAGTTGGAAAAATCCAGCTCTTTTAAAATATCTCTAGAAAATAGGTCTATACCATTTACAAATGAATCAGAAAGGTTTATAATGTAATTGACATAATAAATATCAAAAGTAATCTTTTAAGGAGGTCATTATTATGCCTAATTACGTTAAAGCGGATCAGTTTTTCTATCCATTTGGCATTCGTCGCGGTGGGTACTTAGAACTTGTTGATGGCAAATTTGGGAAACATGTGGATCAAATTCCTGAAGGAGCAGAGGTTCTTGACTATACTGGTTATAGCATTGCACCAGGTCTTGTGGATACTCATATTCATGGATATGCAGGTGTAGATGTGATGGACAACAACATTGAAGGTACATTGCATACTATGAGTGAAGGACTTCTTAGTACCGGTGTTACCAGTTTCTTGCCCACAACTTTAACAGCCACTTATGAGCAATTGCTTGCAGTCACTGAAAATCTTGGAAACCATTATAAAGAAGCAACAGGTGCTAAGATTCGTGGGATTTATTATGAAGGTCCATATTTCACAGAAACTTTTAAGGGGGCACAAAATCCAACTTATATGAGAGACCCGGGTGTTGAGGAGTTTCATTCTTGGCAGGATGCTGCAAAAGGGATGCTAAATAAAATCGCTATTGCACCAGAACGTGATGGGGTGGAAGATTTTGTACGTACTATTACAGGTGAAGGTGTGACAGTTGCACTTGGACACTCAGATGCGACATTTGAACAAGCTAAGAAGGCAGTTGATGCTGGAGCTAGTGTATGGGTACATGCCTATAATGGGATGCGTGGTTTAACACACCGCGAACTAGGTATGGTAGGAGCTATGTATGAGCTCCCACATACTTACGCAGAATTGATTTGTGATGGTTATCACGTAGATCCAAAAGCTTGTGAGATTTTACTTAAGCAAAAGGGGACAGAAAACATCGCTCTTATTACGGACTGTATGACAGCTGGTGGGCTTGAAGACGGTGACTATATGTTGGGAGAATTCCCTGTTGTAGTAGCAAATGGAACTGCACGTCTCAAATCTACTGGTAATTTGGCAGGTTCTATCCTCAAACTTAAAGATGGTATGAGAAATGTAGTTGAGTGGGGTATTGCAAATCCGCATGAAGCAGTCATGATGGCCAGCCTTAACCCAGCTAAATCCGTTCATATCGACGATGTCTGTGGTCAAATCCGTGAAGGCTACGACGCAGACTTTATCGTATTAGATAAAGATTTGGAATTGGTAGCAACCTATCTAGATGGTGTGAAACGTTATCAAGCATAAGAGAGAAGGCAGAAGTTAGTGACTAGCTTCTGCTTTTTTATCTATATTGCTTTACCGGTAAATAAAAAAGTTAAAAAAATCACAAAAAAACTTGAAGAAACAAATGAAAAGGCTTACAATTATGTTATAAATAGTACAAATAAAAAAACGGAGGAGTGCTTTATGAAAGCCTATACTTATGTTAAACCAGGACTTGCTTCTTTTGTTGATGTAGACAAACCAGTTATTCGCAAGCCAACAGACGCTATTGTGCGTATCGTAAAAACCACTATTTGTGGAACAGACCTCCATATTATCAAAGGGGATGTTCCTGCTTGCCAAAGTGGTACCATTCTTGGTCACGAAGGGATTGGGATTGTTGAAGAAGTTGGGGAAGGAGTTTCGAACTTCAAAAAAGGCGACAAGGTCTTGATTTCTTGTGTCTGTGCCTGTGGTAAATGCTACTACTGTAAAAAAGGAATTTATGCCCACTGTGAAGACGAAGGGGGCTGGATTTTCGGTCACCTGATTGATGGTATGCAGGCTGAATATTTACGTGTCCCTCATGCAGATAACACTCTTTACCATACTCCAGAAGACTTGTCAGATGAAGCTTTAGTTATGCTATCAGACATTCTACCTACTGGATATGAAATTGGTGTCTTGAAAGGGAAAGTAGAACCTGGTTGCAGCGTAGCCATTATTGGTTCAGGTCCAGTTGGATTGGCTGCACTTTTGACAGCTCAATTCTATTCACCAGCTAAATTGATTATGGTGGACTTAGACGATAACCGCTTGGAAACTGCTATATCATTTGGTGCGACTCACAAGGTTAATTCTTCAGACCCTGAAAAAGCCATTAAAGAAATTTATGATTTGACAGATGGTCGTGGTGTGGATGTTGCTATCGAAGCTGTTGGTATTCCTGCAACATTTGATTTCTGTCAAAAGATTATCGGTGTAGACGGAACAGTTGCCAACTGTGGTGTGCATGGTAAACCAGTTGAATTCGATTTGGACAAACTTTGGATTCGCAACATCAATGTAACAACTGGTTTGGTATCTACAAATACAACTCCACAATTGTTGAAAGCACTTGAAAGTCATAAGATTGAACCAGAAAAATTGGTAACTCATTATTTCAAACTAAGTGAAATTGAAAAAGCCTATGAAGTTTTCAGTAAAGCGGCAGACCACCATGCCATTAAGGTCATCATCGAAAACGATATTTCAGAAGCTTAAGTAGTAAAAACATTTTGGAACATAAGCAAATAGAAATTCAGTCATCATAGGATGGCTGGATTTTTTATCAAAAAATTAAGAAATGAGCATATTTCTTTCCTTGTTTAGCGGAATTGGTTATAATATACGGTACAAAGGAATGAATGAATATGTATCGTGTTATAGAAATGTACGGAGATTTTGAACCGTGGTGGTTCTTAGAAGGTTGGGAAGAAGATATTGTAGCTAGTAAGAAATTTGACCAGTATTATGATGCTCTCAAATACTATAAAACTTGCTGGTTTAGATTGGAACAAGAATCCCCTCTTTATAAAAGTAGAAGTGATTTGATGACTATTTTTTGGGATCCAGAAGACCAACGCTGGTGTGATGAATGTGATGAATATTTACAACAATACCATTCTTTGGCTCTTTTACAGGATGAGCAGATTATCCCAGATGAAAAATTACGTCCAGGCTATGAAAAACAAACAGGTAAGGAAAGGCACCGTTCTTGCCGTATGAAATTAAAATAGAGAAAAAGTAACTTTTTTGGAGTTGCTTTTTTTATTTTTCCAAATCTTTGCGAATAGTATAGGTGAGGAGGTAAGTATGGTTCAAGAAATTGCACAAGAAATCATTCGTTCGGCTCGGAAAAAAGGGGCACAAGACATTTATTTTGTTCCTAAGTTAGACGCTTATGAGCTTCATATGAGGGTCGGAGACGAGCGCTGTAAAATCGGTTGTTATGATTTTGAAAAGTTTGCGGCCGTCATCAGTCACTTTAAGTTTGTGGCGGGTATGAATGTGGGAGAAAAACGACGTAGTCAGCTTGGTTCCTGTGACTATGCCTATGACGATAAGATGGCATCACTACGTTTATCTACCGTAGGCGATTATAGAGGGCATGAGAGTTTAGTTATTCGTTTGTTGCATGATGAGGAGCAGGATTTGCATTTTTGGTTTCAGGATATTGAAGAACTGGGCAAGCAGTACAGGCAACGGGGACTTTATCTTTTTGCTGGTCCAGTCGGTAGTGGCAAGACAACCTTGATGCATGAATTAGCTAAGTCCCTTTTTAAGGGGCAACAAGTCATGTCCATCGAAGATCCTGTCGAAATCAAGCAGGACGACATGCTCCAGTTGCAGTTGAATGAGGCGATTGGGCTGACCTATGAAAATCTGATAAAACTTTCCTTACGTCATCGGCCTGATCTCTTGATTATCGGAGAAATTCGAGACAGCGAGACGGCGCGTGCAGTGGTCAGAGCTAGTTTGACAGGGGCGACAGTCTTTTCAACCATTCACGCCAAGAGTATTCGAGGTGTTTATGAGCGCCTGCTAGAGTTGGGTGTGAGTGAGGAGGAATTGGCAGTCGTTTTGCAGGGAGTCTGCTATCAAAGATTAATCGGGGGAGGAGGAATCGTTGACTTTGCAAACAAAGACTATCAAGAACACCATCCAACTAGCTGGAATGAACAGATTGACCAGCTTCTTAAAGATGGACATATCACAAGTCTTCAGGCTGAAACGGAAAAAATTAGCTACAGCTAAGCAAAAAAATATCATCACCTTGTTTAACAATCTTTTTTCCAGCGGTTTTCATCTGGTGGAGATCATATCCTTTTTAGATAGGAGTGCTTTGTTGGACAAGCAGTGTGTGACTCAGATGCGCACGGGCTTGTCTCAGGGGAAATCATTCTCAGAAATGATGGAAAGTTTGGGATTTTCAAGTGCCATTGTCACTCAGTTATCCCTAGCTGAAGTTCATGGAAATCTCCACCTGAGTTTGGGAAAGATAGAAGAGTATCTAGACAATCTAGCCAAGGTCAAGAAAAAATTAATTGAAGTAGCGACCTATCCCTTGATTTTGCTGGGATTTCTTCTCTTAATCATGCTGGGGCTACGTAACTACCTACTACCACAACTGGATAGTAGTAATATTGCCACCCAAATCATTGGCAATCTGCCACAAATCTTTTTAGGAATGGCAGGGTTTGTCTCAGTAGGTGTCCTTTTAGCACTAACTTTTTATAAAAGAAGTTCTAAGATGCGCGTCTTTTCTATCTTAGCGCGTCTTCCCTTCCTTGGAATCTTTGTTCAGACTTATTTGACAGCTTATTATGCGCGTGAGTGGGGGAATATGATTTCGCAGGGAATGGAGTTGACGCAGATTTTTCAGATCATGCAAGAACAGGGTTCTCATCTCTTTAAAGAAATCGGTCAAGATTTGGCTCAAGCCCTACAAAATGGTCAGGAATTTTCTCAGACTATAGGAACCTATCCTTTCTTTAAGAAGGAGTTGAGTCTCATCATCGAGTATGGGGAAGTCAAGTCCAAGCTGGGGAGTGAGTTGGAAATCTATGCTGAAAAAACTTGGGAAGCCTTTTTTACCCGAGTTAACCGCACCATGAATTTGGTGCAGCCACTGGTTTTTATCTTTGTGGCACTGATTATCGTTTTACTTTATGCGGCAATGCTCATGCCCATGTATCAAAATATGGAGGTAAATTTTTAACATGAAAAAAATGATGACATTCTTGAAAAAAGCGAAAGTGAAGGCTTTTACACTTGTGGAGATGTTGGTGGTCTTGCTCATCATCAGCGTGCTTCTCTTGCTCTTTGTACCTAATCTGACCAAGCAAAAAGAAGCAGTCAACGACAAAGGAAAAGCTGCTGTTGTTAAGGTGGTGGAAAGCCAGGCAGAGCTTTATAGCTTAGATAAAAATGAAGATGCTAGCCTAAGCAAGTTACAAGCAGATGGGAGAATCACAGAAGAACAGGCTAAAGCTTATAAAGAATACCATGCTAAACAAAATACCAGTCAAACCGTTGCAGATTAAGGCCTTTACCATGCTTGAAAGTCTCTTGGTTTTGGGTCTTGTGAGTATCCTTGCCTTGGGCTTGTCAGGCTCTGTACAGTCCACTTTTGCGGCGGTAGAGGAGCAGATTTTCTTTATGGAGTTTGAAGAACTTTATCGGGAAACTCAAAAACGCAGTGTAGCCAGTCAGCAAAAGATTAGTCTGAATTTAGATGAGCAGACGATTAGCAATGGCAGTCAAAAGCTGACAGTTCCTAAAGGGATTCAGGCACCATCAGGTCAAAGTATTACATTTGATCGAGCTGGGGGCAATTCGTCCCTGGCTAAGGTTGAATTTCAGACCAGCAAAGGAGCGATTCGCTATCAATTATATCTAGGAAATGGAAAAATTAAACGCATTAAGGAAACAAAAAATTAGGGCAGTGATTTTACTGGAAGCAGTAGTTGCTCTAGCTATCTTTGCCAGTATTGCTACCCTCCTTTTGGGACAAATTCAGAAAAATAGACAAGAAGAAGCAAAAATCTTGCAAAAGGAAGAAGTCTTGAGGGTAGCTAAGATGGCACTGCAGACAGGTCAAAATCAGGTAAACGTAAACGGAGTTGAGATTCAGGTGTTTTCTAGTGAAAAGGGATTGGAGGTTTATCATGGTTCAGAACAGTTGTTGGCTATCAAAGAGCAATAAGGTCAAGGCTTTTACCTTGTTAGAATCTCTGATTGCCCTCATTGTCATCAGTGGAAGCTTACTCCTCTTTCAAGCCATGAGTCAGCTCCTTATTTCAGAAGTTCGCTACCAGCAACAAAGCGAGCAAAAGGAGTGGCTCTTGTTTGTGGACCAGTTGGAGGCAGAATTAGACCGTTCGCAGTTTGAAAAAGTGGAAGGCAATCGCATTTATATGAAGCAAGATGGCAAGGACATCGCTATCGGTAAGTCCAAGTCAGACGATTTTCGTAAAACAGATGCCAGTGGACGGGGTTATCAGCCGATGGTTTATGGCCTCAAATCCGCACAGATTACAGAGGACAATCAAGTGGTTCGTTTTCGTTTCCAGTTCCAAAAAGGCTTAGAAAGGGAGTTCATCTATCGTGTGGAAAAAGAAGAAAGTTAAGGCAGGTGTTCTCCTCTATGCGGTCACCATAGCAGCCATCTTTAGTCTTTTGTTACAATTTTACTTGAACCGACAAGTCGCCCACCATCAAGACTATGCTTTGAATAAAGAAAAGTTAATCGCTTTTGCTATGGCCAAGCGAACCAAAGATAAGGTTGAGCAAGAAAGTGGAGAACAGGTTTATAACCTAGGTCAGGTGAGCTATCAAAATAAGAAAACAAGCTTGGTGACAAGGGTTCGTACGTCTAAGAGTCAATATGAATTCCTACTTCCCTCAGTCAAAATCAAAGAAGAGAAAACAGAGAAAAAGGAAAAGGTAGCGACCGATCCAAGCGAAAAAGTGGAGAAGAAAAAATCAGAAAAGAAGCCTGAAAAGAAAGAGAATTCCTAGCCAACCAAGCTACTTTGTGCTAAACTAAAAATATGAAACATGATTTTAACCACAAAGCAGAAACTTTCGATTCCCCTAAAAATATCTTCCTTGCAAACTTGGTTTGTCAAGCAGTCGAGAAACAGATTGATCTTCTATCAGACAAAGAAATTTTGGATTTTGGTGGAGGGACGGGTCTGTTAACCTTGCCCCTAGCCAAGCAGGCCAAGTCTGTAACATTGGTGGATATTTCGGAGAAAATGCTGGAGCAAGCTCGTTTGAAAGCGGAGCAGCAAGACATCAAGAATATCCAGTTTTTGGAGCAAGATTTGCTGAAAAATCCCTTGGAAAAAGAGTTTGATTGCATTGTCGTTAGTCGGGTTCTTCACCATATGCCTGATCTGGATGCGGCTCTCTCACTGTTTCATCAACATTTGAAGGAAGATGGACAACTCCTACTTGCTGATTTTACTAAGACAGAAGCTAACCATCATGGATTTGAATTGCCTGAACTGGAAAACAAGCTAACCCAGTTTGGTTTTTCATCTGTGCATAGTCAGATCCTCTATAGCGCTGAAGACCTGTTTCAAGGAAATTACTCAGAACTCTTTTTAACAGTAGCTCAAAAATCACTCGCCTAGTCAGGGAGTGATTTTTCTATAAGGATGGAAAAAAGAAGGGAAATTTGATAAGATAGGAATATGGATTTTGAAAAAATTGAACAAGCTTATACGTATTTACTAGAGAATGTCCAAGTCATCCAAAGTGATTTGGCGACCAATTTTTATGATGCCTTGGTGGAGCAAAACAGCATTTATCTGGATGGTGAGACTGAGTTAGAGCAGGTCAAGGAGAACAATCAAGCCCTTAAGCGTTTAGCGCTACGCAAAGAAGAATGGCTCAAGACCTACCAGTTTCTCTTGATGAAGGCTGGGCAAACAGAACCCTTGCAGGCCAATCACCAGTTTACACCAGATGCTATTGCTTTACTTTTGGTGTTTATTGTGGAGGAATTGTTTAAAGAGGAGGAAATCACTATCCTCGAAATGGGTTCTGGCATGGGGATTCTGGGCGCTACTTTCTTAACCTCTCTTGCTAAGAAAGTGGATTATTTGGGAGTGGAAGTAGATGATTTGCTGATTGATCTGGCAGCTAGCATGGCAGATGTGATTGGTTTGCAGGCTGGCTTTGTCCAAGGAGATGCCGTTCGTCCACAAATGCTCAAAGAAAGCGATGTGGTCATCAGCGACTTGCCTGTCGGTTATTATCCTGATGATGCCGTTGCGTCGCGCCATCAAGTTGCTTCAAGTCAAGAACATACCTACGCCCATCACTTGCTCATGGAACAAGGGCTTAAGTATCTCAAGTCAGACGGATACGCTATTTTTCTAGCTCCGAGTGATTTGTTGACCAGCCCTCAAAGTGATTTGTTGAAAGGCTGGTTGAAAGAGGAGGCAAGTTTGGTTGCTATGATCAGTCTGCCTGAAAATCTCTTTGCTAATGCTAAACAATCCAAGACGATTTTTATCTTACAGAAGAAAAGTGAAATAGCAGTGGAGCCTTTTGTTTATCCACTTGCTAGCTTGCAAGATGCAAGTGTTTTAATGAAATTTAAAGAAAATTTTCAAAAATGGACTCAAGGTACTGAAATATAAAATAGATTTTGTTATAATAGATGAAAACGCTTAAAAAGGGGTATCATGTTATGACAAAAACAATTGCAATCAATGCAGGAAGTTCAAGTTTGAAATGGCAATTATACTTAATGCCAGAAGAAAAAGTATTGGCGAAAGGTTTGATTGAACGTATCGGTTTGAAAGATTCAATTTCAACTGTAAAATTTGACGGCCGTTCTGAACAACAAATTTTGGATATCGAAAATCACACACAAGCTGTTAAAATTTTATTGGATGACTTGATTCGTTTCGATATTATCAAGGCTTATGACGAGATTACAGGTGTTGGACACCGTGTTGTTGCTGGTGGAGAATATTTCAAAGAATCAACAGTCGTTGAGGGAGATGTTTTAGAAAAAGTTGAAGAGTTGAGCTTGTTGGCTCCTCTCCACAATCCAGCCAATGCAGCAGGTGTTCGCGCCTTCAAGGAATTGTTGCCAGATATTACCAGTGTAGTTGTTTTTGATACTTCATTCCACACAAGTATGCCAGAGAAAGCTTATCGCTACCCTCTACCAACAAAATATTACACAGAAAACAAGGTTCGTAAATACGGTGCTCACGGTACAAGCCATCAGTTTGTAGCAGGAGAAGCAGCAAAACTCTTGGGCCGTCCATTAGAAGACTTGAAATTGATTACTTGCCACATCGGTAATGGTGCTTCTATTACAGCTGTTAAGGGTGGTCAATCTGTGGATACTTCAATGGGCTTCACTCCACTTGGTGGTGTGATGATGGGAACTCGTACAGGGGATATTGACCCAGCCATCATTCCTTACTTAATGCAATATACAGAGGACTTTAACACGCCCGAAGACATTAGTCACGTTCTTAATCGTGAATCAGGACTAATGGGGGTTTCAGGTAAATCTAGTGATATGCGTGATGTGATTGCTGCTATGGAAGAAGGGGATCACGATGCCACTTTAGCCTATGAAATGTATGTTGATCGTATCCAAAAACATATCGGTCAATACCTTGCAGTCTTAAATGGAGCAGATGCTATTATCTTTACTGCAGGTATCGGTGAAAATGCTGCAAACGTACGTGAAGATGTTATTTCAGGTATCTCTTGGTTCGGCTGTGATGTTGACCCAGAAAAGAACGTCTTTGGTGTGACAGGAGACATCTCAACAGAGGCAGCGAAAATCCGTGTCTTGGTTATTCCAACAGATGAAGAATTGGTCATTGCCCGTGACGTTGAACGCTTGAAAAAATAACTAAAATCAGAAAAAATATTCAGTACAAGGAGTTGGAAAAGAGATTTTTCCAGCTTCTTTTTCTGATGGAAATGTCCAAAACCTTGCTATGATTGGCTTTTTTGAAAAATATGGTATAATAGTAGTAATTTAATAGATGGAGTTGAGTTTTGAAGAAAAACTTTCGTGTAAAAAGAGAGAAAGATTTTAAGGCGATTTTCAAGGAGGGGACAAGTTTTGCCAATCGCAAATTTGTTGTCTACCAACTAGAAAACCATAAAAACCATTTTCGAGTAGGTCTATCAGTTAGCAAAAAGCTTGGGAATGCCGTCACTAGAAATCAAATTAAGCGACGAATTAGACATATTATCCAGAATGCAAAAGGGAGTCTGGTAGAAGATGTCGATTTTGTTGTCATTGCTCGAAAAGGGGTTGAAAACTTAGGATACGCAGAGATGGAGAAAAATCTACTCCACGTATTAAAATTATCAAAGATTTATCAGGAAGGAAATGGGAGTGAAAAAGAAACTACAGTTGACTAGTTTGCTAGGACTGTCTCTATTGATCATGACAGCTTGTGCGACAAATGGGACAACTAGCGATATTACAGCCAATTCGGCTGATTTTTGGAGTAAATTTGTTTACTTCTTTGCGGAAATTATTCGCTTTTTATCGTTTGATATCAGTATCGGAGTGGGGATTATTCTCTTTACGGTCTTGATTCGTACAGTCCTCTTGCCAGTCTTTCAAGTGCAAATGGTGGCATCCAGAAAAATGCAGGAAGCTCAACCACGCATTAAGGCGCTTCGAGAACAATATCCGGGTCGTGATATGGAAAGCAGAACCAAGCTAGAGCAAGAAATGCGTAAAGTCTTTAAAGAAATGGGTGTCAGACAGTCAGATTCTCTTTGGCCGATTTTGATTCAGATGCCGGTTATCTTGGCCTTGTTCCAAGCTCTATCAAGAGTTGACTTTTTAAAGACAGGTCATTTCTTATGGATTAACCTTGGTGGTGTGGATACAACCCTTGTTCTTCCGATTTTAGCAGCTGTATTTACCTTTTTAAGCACTTGGTTGTCCAACAAAGCCTTGTCTGAGCGTAATGGGGCTACGACTGCGATGATGTATGGTATTCCAGTCTTGATTTTTATCTTTGCAGTTTATGCGCCAGGTGGAGTCGCCCTCTACTGGACAGTGTCTAATGCTTATCAAGTCTTGCAAACCTATTTCTTGAATAATCCATTCAAGATTATCGCAGAGCGCGAGGCCGTAGTACAGGCACAGAAAGATTTGGAAAATAGAAAAAGAAAAGCCAAGAAAAAGGCTCAGAAAACGAAATAATAAGGAGGAATCTGGTAATGGTAGTATTTACAGGTTCAACTGTTGAAGAAGCAATCCAGAAAGGATTGAAAGAATTAGATATTCCAAGAATGAAGGCTCATATCAAAGTCATTTCTCGTGAGAAAAAAGGGTTTCTTGGCTTATTTGGTAAAAAACCAGCCCAAGTAGATATCGATGCTATTAGTGAAACGACAGTTGTAAAAGCAAACCAACAAGCTGTAAAGGGAGTTCCAAAACAAATCAATGATTTGAATGAGCCTGTTAAAACAGTCAGTGAAGCAACGGTTGATTTGGGTCATGTTGTAGAAGCAATTAAAAAGATTGAAGAGGGAGGCCAAGGTATTTCTGATGAAGTCAAGGCTGAAATCTTAAAACATGAAAGACATGCCAGCACTATCTTGGAAGAAACTGGTCACATTGAGATCTTAAATGAATTACAACTTGAAGAAACTGCTCTCGAAGAAGTAGAAACGCCTATTATTGAAAGCCAAACTGAGCAAACTGAAAGTCAAGAACTAGAAGACTTGGGCTTGAAGGTTGAACCGAGCTTTGATATTGAACAAGTAGCTACGGAAGTAACGACTTATGTCCAAACAATCATTGATGATATGGACGTTGAAGCGACGATTTCAAATGATTATAACCGTCGTAGCATCAATTTACAAATTGATACAAATGAGCCAGGGCGTATTATTGGTTATCACGGTAAAGTCTTGAAGGCCTTACAACTATTGGCTCAAAATTATCTTTACAACCGCTATTCAAGAACCTTTTACATTACTATTAATGTCAATGATTATGTTGAACATCGTGCAGAAGTCTTGCAGACCTATGCTCAAAAATTGGCGACTCGTGTTTTAGAAGAAGGACGTAGTCATCAAACAGATCCTATGTCAAATAGCGAACGCAAGATTATCCATCGTATTATTTCACGTATGGATGGCGTGACCAGTTACTCTGAAGGTGACGAGCCTAATCGCTATGTCGTTGTAGATACAGAATAAGTAAAATCAGGGTTGACCTGATTTTTTGCTAGCTAGAGGAGATTAAATTAATGTTGAATAAGATAAGAGACTATCTAGACTTTGCAGGGATCCAGTATCGTAATCCAGATAAAGCGGTAGAAGAGCGAGAGAAGATGCTGGAATTGCGTTACAAAGGCCAAGAGGCTCGAAAGGCCTTTACAGAGTTGGCTAAAGCATTTCAAGCAAGTCGTCCAGAATGGCAACTCCAAAGAACGAGTCAGTGGATGAACCAAGCGCAGCGCTTGCGACCACACTTCTGGGCTTATATACAGCGTGAGGGGAAAGTGACAGAACCTATGTTGGCTCTTCGTTTGTATGGAGTACCCTCTGATTTTGGTGTCTCACTAGAAGTTAGTTTTATCGAGCGCAAGAAAGATGAGCAAACTTTAGGCAAGCAGGCCAAGGTCCTAGAAGTTCCAGTGGTAGAAGGGATTTATTATCTAGCCTACTCTGATGGGGAAAGTCAACGGTGGGATGCGAACGAAGAAAATCGTCAGTTCTTAGTCGAGAAGGTAGGCAGTCAAGAAATCCGAAAAGTGTTAGTTAAATCAGATGTTTCTTTTATAGAAAATCAATCATTAGAAGTGATTTTAGAAAAATTAGAAGATGCTTATGAACGCTTACTTCCCTACTATCAGGCGACTAGAGGATAGCAAATAGAATACTTATTTACGTCGAATTGTTTAATTGCTATTCTATGTATTTTTTCATATAATAGTAAAATAGAATGTGTGATTCAATAATCACCTCAAATAGAAAGGAAATTCTATGTCAAATCTATCTGTTAATGCAATTCGTTTCCTAGGTATTGACGCCATTAATAAAGCCAACTCAGGTCACCCAGGTGTGGTTATGGGAGCGGCTCCGATGGCTTACAGCCTCTTTACAAAACAACTTCGTATCAATCCAGCTAAACCAAACTGGATTAACCGCGACCGCTTTATTCTTTCAGCAGGTCATGGTTCAATGCTTCTTTATGCCCTTCTTCACCTTTCTGGTTTTAAAGATGTTAGCATGGATGAGATTAAGAGCTTCCGTCAGTGGGGTTCAAAAACACCAGGTCACCCAGAATTTGGCCATACAGCAGGAATTGATGCTACAACAGGTCCTTTAGGTCAAGGGATTTCAACTGCCACTGGTTTTGCCCAGGCAGAACGTTTCTTGGCAGCCAAATATAACCGCGAAGGCTACAATATCTTTGACCACTATACTTACGTTATCTGTGGAGACGGAGACTTGATGGAAGGTGTCTCAAGTGAGGCGGCTTCATACGCAGGCTTGCAAAAACTAGATAAGTTGGTTGTCCTTTATGATTCAAATGATATCAACTTGGATGGTGAGACAAAGGATTCCTTTACAGAAAGTGTTCGTGACCGTTACAATGCCTACGGTTGGCATACTGCCTTGGTAGAAGATGGAACAGACTTGGAAGCAATCCAAGCTGCTATCGAAACAGCTAAAGCTTCAGGCAAACCATCTTTGATTGAAGTGAAGACGGTTATTGGATACGGTTCTCCAAACAAACAAGGAACTAATGCCGTACACGGTGCTCCTCTTGGAGCAGATGAAACTGCAGCAACTCGTCAAGCCCTTGGTTGGGACTACGAACCATTTGAAATCCCAGAACAAGTATATGCTGATTTCAAAGAACATGTTGCAGACCGTGGTGCATCAGCTTATGAAGCATGGGCAAAACTAGTCGCAGATTACAAAGAAGCGCATCCAGAATTGGCTGCAGAAGTAGAAGCCATCATCGATGGACGCGATCCAGTTGAAGTGACTCCAGCAGACTTCCCAGCCTTAGAAAATGGCTTCTCTCAAGCAACTCGTAATTCAAGCCAAGATGCCTTGAATGTTGTGGCAGCTAAGTTACCAACCTTCCTAGGTGGATCAGCTGACCTTGCTCACTCAAACATGACTTATATCAAGACTGACGGACTTCAAGACGATGCCAACCGCTTGAACCGCAACATTCAGTTTGGTGTTCGTGAATTTGCCATGGGAACAATCTTGAACGGGATGGCCCTTCACGGTGGACTTCGTGTGTACGGTGGTACTTTCTTCGTCTTCTCTGACTATGTGAAAGCAGCTGTCCGCTTGTCAGCCTTGCAAGGACTTCCTGTGACTTATGTCTTTACCCACGATTCAATCGCGGTTGGGGAAGACGGCCCAACGCACGAACCAGTTGAACACTTAGCAGGTCTTCGTGCTATGCCAAATCTAAATGTTTTCCGTCCAGCAGATGCGCGTGAAACTCAAGCAGCTTGGTACCTTGCAGTGACAAGTGAGAAAACACCAACTGCACTTGTCTTGACACGCCAAAACTTGACTGTCGAAGAGGGAACAGACTTTGACAAGGTTGCAAAAGGTGCTTATGTTGTCTATGAAAATGCAGCAGACTTTGATACAATCTTGATTGCGACAGGTTCAGAGGTCAATCTTGCTGTCTCAGCAGCCAAAGAATTGGCTAGTCAAGGAGCAAAAGTCCGTGTAGTCAGCATGCCATCTACAGATGTCTTTGATAAACAAGATGCATCTTACAAGGAAGAGATTCTTCCAAATGCAGTCCGCCGTCGTGTTGCAGTCGAAATGGGTGCAACTCAAAATTGGTACAAATATGTTGGTCTTGATGGTGCCGTTCTCGGTATTGATACCTTCGGAGCCTCTGCCCCAGCACCAAAAGTATTGGCAGAATATGGCTTTACTGTAGAAAATCTAGTAAAAGTCGTTCAAAACTTGAAATAATCCTAAAAATCAGGGCGCAAGCTCTGGTTTTTTATGACCGATGATACTAGTTTAGGAATATCAGCTAAGAACCGAAACCTAAGAACTGAAATAAAGAAAGCGTATTCATTTTCTTTGACTTTAACAATGTTTTGTAGTAAAATATAAGCGAAGATAACCTGAAAGATAAACTATAAGAAAAGTCAATAGTTTTATCTAAAATATTTCTTAATTCAATTTGATGATTTTAGAGCACGGCAAAAAGCCCTTTAAAAAGTCCATTTTTCAAAGGTAATCTAGTGTCAATTTCAGAAGCCACATCACTTTTTGTTCGTCAAAGGGTAGTTCGTTTTTTAGGAGATAAAACGTCTATGCGTCATCAAACTCATTACCAATTGAAACAAAAAAATGTGGTTAGAGCCTTTCAGAAATCGTCAAGCGATTGGAGGAAATGAACTAATCCACAGTGGCTTATTCCAAGTATACCACTTGGGCTTTGGCAGTAGCTAACTGCACTAAATATAATATAAGGAGGTTTAAAGTAGAGATTATCGGTCGCTAGTGTTCTATATTTGGTTTCGTAATGAGGAGGTAATGATTATGAAACGTTTAAATATTGCTATACTTTTTCTCATCAGTTTATTTGTTATAAGTATTAATTTTCATAGTACTGTTCAAGCTGACGAACAAAAAAACTACGCTATTTCTTTAAATGACTCTTCTTCAACCGAGGTGAGTAAAAATGACATAATAAACGATTATATAAAAAATACTGGAGTAAGCTATGAAGAGGCATCTCGATTGTTATTTCCTAGCAGCAGGATGAGATCAGTTAATACTGCTGGAGTAGATAGTGTTTCTTACGTACGTCTAGCAAGTTCTTTTCAAGATGACACATTATATGATTCTGTCCCTGGAGATGCAGGGAAAGTCTATTTTTATTGCGAAGTAAGTAAAAGTGGTTGGTTTAGAGGAATAAAAAGAATCATTTATGCTGGATACAATGCAGGCGATTTAGTATTTAGTGGTAATTTCCAATACGCATTGCCTGATGCAAATCGTATTCACTATACTCTTAGTGGGGGACTATATAGCACAACCACAACTACTGTTTCTACAGGAGGAAGCATTGGTATAGGGGAAGCAGGTAGTGTAAACATACAAGTTTCTCAAACCTCAAATTACAAGAGATCTTTGTACTATCATGGAGATAGATATTATTAGAAAGGCAAAAGATGAAAAAAATGATTTTACAGATGATATGGGCCATTTTAGTTCCATTCATCTCTTTAATATTGTGTAGAAATTTGAGTGTATTAACTTTAACCACAGATGCATTATTTTTCATGTTTTTTATCTTTTTTTCTATTGCTCAATGGATAGCTATTTTTGTGTGGGTAATAAATGAACTTTCTAAATATTTGAAAAAGAAATAAGATGTTACCCGAGAACGGTGAGGCAGTTTCTGCTTTGCCGTTTTTTATCTGCAATGCGATAGCATACAATAATCGTTGCACTGTTATCATATTTATTATACAATAAATAATGAAAAGAATTTTGGTGAAGGAGGGTTGTGGGATTCTAATTGTTTTTGAACATCATGAGTGTCACATACAAAGTTTTTAATTGGCATAAAAACAAGGTACAATCTTGTAAAAGTAGCTGAAATTTGATATAGTAGTCCTATGTAAAAGACAAAGGAGAATATAATGGAATCACAATATACATTTTTAATCATTCTTGTGGCTATGGTGGGCTTGATGTTCTTTACGCAACGCTCTCAAAAGAAACAAGCACAAAAGCGTATGGAAAGCTTAAACAAACTACAAAAGGGCTATGAAGTGATTACAATCGGTGGACTTTATGGAACAGTCGATGAAGTAGATACAGAAAAGAAAACAATTGTTCTTGACGTAGATGGAGTTTACTTGACTTTTGAATTAGCTGCTATCAAGACAGTATTACCGCTGAAAGAAACAGCTTCACTAGAAGGCGCAATTGAAAAATAAGACGGGATTACGAACTCCCGTTTTTCTATAAAAGAAAGGAAATGGGATGAAAAAATTAGTCTTTGTCTGTCTAGGAAATATTTGCCGTAGTCCTATGGCCGAGTTTGTTATGAAATCAATGACAGATAATTACGAAATCCAAAGTCGAGCGACTTCCTCTTGGGAACATGGCAATCCAATTCATAAGGGAACTCAGGAGGTTTTTCAACAGTATCAGATTCCTTATGACAAGAATAAGACATCGCTTCAGATTAGTAAGAAAGATTTTGAAGCCTTTGATTATATTATCGGCATGGATGCTTCAAATGTTTCTGACTTACGTCAGATGTGTCCAGTAGACTGTCAAGATAAGATTTACTCATTTGCATCTGAAAGTGTACCAGATCCTTGGTATACAGGAGATTTTGAGGAAACTTATCGGCGTGTTCAAGAGGGGTGTCAAGCTTGGTTAGAACGTTTAGAAAAGGAGAGTGAAGGTGGAAAATCTTAAGAATTTTTACGAAAAGTATCGAGTGTATCTGACTCGTCCACGTTTAGAGTTTTTAGCAGTAGTTGCCATTGTTTTCTGTGCTGTACTCGTCTTTTTTCTAAATATTCCCGGAAAAGGTGTCTTAAAACTCGATAATGGAACGATTGTTTACGACGGCAGTCTTGTCCGTGGTAAAATGAATGGGCAAGGTACCATTACCTTCCAAAATGGAGACCAATATACAGGTGGTTTCAACAATGGAGCCTTCAACGGAAAAGGCACCTTTCAATCTAAAGAAGGCTGGACCTACGAAGGTGATTTTGTAAATGGTCAGGCTGAAGGAAAAGGAAAACTAACAACAGAGCAAGAAGTCGTTTATGAAGGGACTTTTAAACAAGGCGTTTTTCAACAAAAATAAAGCCTCCTTATCAAAGGAGGTATTGTTAGAATGTTAAAGTAAGCGCTTACCTGCAAATCCCTTTCTTTCCAAGTCTCTCTTCCAAGCAAGCTTGTGAAATAAAAAATATTTGAAATAAATTTCACAAACTCTAAAGAAAAAACTTGATAAGTAAAGAAAATGATAAAAAATTCACAAACAATAAAAAATTCTTTGTGAAATGTTTATGAAACTGTTTACAAAGTTGAAATAATGCGTTATAATAAACTTGTGAAAAAATTAACAAAGGATATCGATCCTTGAAAGCTATGGAGGAAAATATGGCTGATAAAAAAACTGTGACACCAGAGGAAAAGAAACTCGCTGCTGAAAAACATGTAGATGAGTTGGTGCAAAAAGCTCTCGTAGCCCTTGAAGAAATGCGTAAATTGGATCAAGAGCAAGTCGACTACATCGTTGCCAAAGCATCAGTAGCAGCTTTGGATGCCCACGGAGAATTGGCTTTACATGCCTTTGAAGAAACAGGACGTGGTGTATTTGAAGACAAAGCAACTAAGAACTTGTTTGCTTGTGAACACGTAGTAAACAACATGCGTCACACTAAAACAGTTGGCGTTATCGAAGAAGATGATGTAACGGGATTGACCCTGATTGCTGAACCGGTCGGTGTTGTTTGTGGTATCACTCCAACAACAAACCCAACATCAACAGCAATCTTCAAATCATTGATTTCATTGAAGACACGTAACCCAATCGTCTTTGCCTTCCATCCATCAGCACAAGAATCATCTGCTCATGCAGCTCGTATCGTCCGCGATGCAGCTATCGCAGCTGGTGCTCCTGAAAACTGTGTACAGTGGATCACTGAACCATCTATGGAAGCAACTAGTGCCCTTATGAACCACGAAGGTATTGCAACAATCCTTGCAACAGGTGGTAATGCTATGGTTAAAGCCGCATACTCATGTGGTAAACCAGCTCTTGGGGTAGGTGCCGGAAACGTGCCAGCTTATGTTGAAAAGTCAGCAAACATTCGTCAAGCTGCACACGATATCGTTATGTCTAAATCATTTGATAATGGTATGGTCTGTGCATCTGAACAAGCGGTTATCATTGATAAAGAAATTTACGATGAATTTGTAGCAGAGTTCAAATCTTACCACACTTACTTTGTAAACAAAAAAGAAAAAGCTCTTCTTGAAGAATTCTGCTTCGGCGTGAAAGCAAACAGCAAAAACTGTGCTGGTGCGAAATTGAACGCTGACATCGTTGGTAAACCAGCAACTTGGATTGCAGAACAAGCAGGATTTACAGTTCCAGAAGGAACAAACATTCTTGCTGCTGAATGTAAAGAAGTTGGTGAAAATGAGCCATTGACTCGTGAAAAATTGTCACCAGTTATCGCAGTTTTGAAATCTGAAAGCCGTGAAGATGGTATTACTAAGGCTCGTCAAATGGTTGAATTTAACGGTCTTGGCCACTCAGCAGCCATCCACACAGCTGACGAAGAATTGACTAAAGAATTTGGTAAAGCTGTTAAAGCTATTCGTGTTATCTGTAACTCACCTTCTACTTTCGGTGGTATCGGGGACGTTTACAATGCCTTCTTACCATCATTGACACTTGGATGTGGTTCTTACGGACGCAACTCAGTTGGGGATAACGTTAGTGCCATTAACCTCTTGAATATCAAAAAAGTCGGAAGACGGAGAAATAACATGCAATGGATGAAACTTCCTTCAAAAACATACTTTGAACGTGATTCAATTCAATACCTTCAAAAATGTCGTGACGTTGAACGTGTCATGATCGTTACTGACCATGCCATGGTAGAGCTTGGTTTCCTTGATCGTATCATCGAACAACTTGACCTTCGTCGCAATAAGGTGGTTTACCAAATCTTTGCTGATGTAGAACCAGATCCAGATATCACAACTGTAAACCGTGGTACTGAGATTATGCGTGCCTTCAAACCAGATACAATCATCGCTCTCGGTGGTGGATCTCCAATGGATGCTGCTAAAGTAATGTGGCTCTTCTACGAACAACCAGAAGTGGACTTTCGTGACCTTGTCCAAAAATTCATGGATATCCGTAAACGTGCCTTCAAATTCCCATTGCTTGGTAAGAAGACTAAATTCATCGCGATTCCAACTACATCTGGTACAGGATCTGAAGTAACACCATTTGCCGTTATCTCTGATAAAGCGAATAACCGTAAATACCCAATCGCTGACTACTCATTGACACCAACTGTGGCAATTGTAGACCCTGCTTTGGTATTGACAATTCCTGGATTTGTTGCTGCGGACACTGGTATGGACGTATTGACCCACGCGACTGAAGCTTACGTATCACAAATGGCTAGCGACTACACTGACGGTCTTGCACTTCAAGCCATCAAGCTTGTATTTGAAAACCTTGAAAGCTCAGTTAAGAATGCAGACTTCCACTCACGTGAGAAAATGCATAACGCTTCAACAATCGCTGGTATGGCCTTTGCTAATGCCTTCCTAGGTATTTCTCACTCAATGGCCCATAAGATTGGTGCGCAATTCCACACAATCCACGGTCGTACAAATGCAATCTTGCTTCCATACGTCATCCGCTACAACGGTACACGTCCAGCTAAGACAGCTACATGGCCTAAGTACAACTACTACCGTGCAGATGAAAAATACCAAGATATCGCACGCATGCTTGGACTTCCAGCTTCTACACCAGAAGAAGGGGTTGAATCTTACGCAAAAGCTGTCTACGAACTTGGTGAGCGCGTAGGTATCCAAATGAACTTCAAAGCACAAGGAATTGATGAAAAAGAATGGAAAGAACATTCTCGTGAATTGGCCTTCCTTGCTTATGAAGATCAATGCTCACCAGCTAACCCACGTCTTCCAATGGTTGACCATATGCAAGAAATCATCGAAGATTCTTACTATGGCTACAAAGAAAGACCAGGACGCCGTAAATAATCGTTTATCAGCCTAGAGGCAGGAATTTCCTGTCTCTTTTTTTGTAATTCTATTTGAAAAATGGTATAATCATCGCATATATTTATTTGAAAATCAAATCTTTTATAATCATGCGAGGGGCAAATGAACAAGATAAATGAGTTAGGGGATAAAGTGCGACTTTTAAGAGAGGAGAGAGGACTTAGTCGTCCAGTTTTTTGCGGGGATGAGTCTGAATTATCAGTCCGTCAGTTGGTGAGGATCGAAAAAGGAGAATTTCGCCCGACGATAAAAACACTAGAATACATTGCAGAACGATTAGAAATTCCGTCCTATGTCTTGATGCCAGATTATAAGGAATTACCCAAGCGTTACCAAGAATTAAAATACTTTCTTCTTCGTCATCCTGACTACGGAGACAAAGAGTTACAGGAACAGAAGGAAGAATATTTTGATGAGATTTTTGAGACCTTTTATGATGATTTGCCACGTGATGAGAAAGTGCTAGTGGATTGTCTTCAAGCTATAGATGCAGTGAGAATGACTAGTAATTCCTTATATGGAAGCAGTGTGATTGAGGACAGTCTTCAAGACTTACTATCCAGAGATGTATATAGGGCTGAGGAATTGTTGAAGTTGAGACTGTATTTTCTTTGTCAGTTAATGGATGGTTTAAACGAGGGTGAGATAAAAAAGTCTGAGCATGAAACTATTCTTTATTTTCATGACAAATTAAGTTCTCAGGTTGATAAGATAGAATTCGATTGTTTGGACTTACTTAGAGACTCCTTGTTAGCTTCTTTAACTTGTATAGAGATTATGGGGTTGCTTCATTATTTTAAGAGGGCAGTCGAGACCTTAAATAAAATAGGGCAAAAAACACGAGATTTTCAAAAACAACCGATTGTCTTGATGGTGGAGTGGAAATATTATATTCAGACGGATTATGAAACAGCCAAACAAAAGTATGAAGAAGCAAAAATGATGGCAAGGATGTTTGGCAATGAGAAGTTACTCGTTAGTTTAGATAATGAATGGGCCGAGGATCTAGAAAGATATCGTTAAAGAGTTTATAGGAGTGACATTTCTGTCATTGGAGAAATGTCGCTTTTTTGTTAAAATGAATTTTATACTCAATGAAAATCAAAGAGTAAACTAGGAAACTAGCCGCAGGCTGTACTTGAGTACGGCAAGGCGACGTTGACG
>NZ_JUQO01000147.1 GCF_001074635.1 Streptococcus mitis | reverse complement strand
GAGCAACCTGCGGCTAGCTTCCTAGTTTGCTCTTTGATTTTCATTGAGTATAAAGATCTATCCATTTGGGTAGGTCTTTTTGTGAATACAAAAAAAGCCAAATCCGATTGGATCTGGCTTAATAATCATTGGCAATTAGATTGTATTGGCTGCCCAGACACTTACCGAAGCAGCTGAGACTGGAAATTGTCCATAACCTTCCTCATCAATTGTAACTTGACCTTGGTGATTTCCAAGTAAATCTACGAAAGTTTGGTTAGCCCATTCTTGGCCGATAAACATTGATTTACTGTTTTCTTGGTTGTTTGAAATCAGGACTGCGATTGGGGATTGATTTTCAACACCTGAACGTACCCAACCGATACAGTTAGCATCATCAAAGTAGTCTGTTTGCTCTCCATAGGCTAAATCTTTTCGGATGGTTAGGAGGCGGTCAAGGACTTCTTTGAAATCTTGTTGAGCATACTGCCCTGAAATCCCATAGTAGTCGCCGTAAAAGACACATGGAAGGCCATTTTGGCGTAACAGAATGAGGGCATAGGCTGCTGGTTTGAACCATTCTTCAACAGTAGACTCAAGAGCCTGTCCTCGTTGGGTATCGTGGTTGTCGACAAAAGTCACCGCCTTGTCAGGCTTGAGTTCAACCAAGCTATCTGTGAAAATACCACGAAGGTCATAGTTGGAACCTGCTCGGCTAGCATCAAAGAGATTCTGGTGGAGACGAACATCGACAAGGTCAAAGCGTTCTTCCGTTTTTTCAAGATAGTCTAGATTGGCTTCCTTATCGGGATTCCAAAATTCACCAAAAACATAGAAATCTTGACCATATTTTTCCTTCATATCGCGGATGAAATTGCGCATAAAGAAGGAGTCAATGTGTTTGACGGCATCCAAGCGGAAACCAGCTATACCAGTCGTCTCCATGAACCAGTCTGCCCAGTCATAGATATTTTGGATAACTTCAGGATGTTTAAAGTCTAGGTCGGCATACATGAGGTAGTCATAGTTACCGTTTTCGTTATCGACCAATTCCTCGTTGGCCCAACCCTTGTTGTCTCCTTGAATCAGATAAATCCCAGACTTACGGCGTTTTGCATCATAGTCAGTACCTGTGAAGTGGTACCAGTGCCAGTGGAAGTCATTGTAGGTATCTTGGCGACCATCGAAGGTAAAACTAGTCCAGCCATTGATGGTGAAGGGTTCTCCAAGTTCCACTGTACGGTCTACAGGATCCACTTCAATAACCTGAAAGGCTTCCATGTGATCAGCAGCCGCCTTGTGATTGAGAACCACATCGGCCATAGGTTGAATTCCCTGTGCTTTTAGGGTTTGAATGGCTTGAAGATAGTCTTCTTTGAAACCATACTTGGTGCGGATAGTACCTTTTTGGTTAAACTCTCCTAGGTCGAATAAGTCATAGACCCCATAGCCGACATCTTTTTCGTTGGTAGCCTTGAAGGCTGGTGGCATCCAGACGTGGCTAATCCCCAGATGAGCTAGGTGTGGAGCATCTTCAGCTAGACGTGTCCAGTGCTGACCGTCGTGGGGCAGATACCATTCAAAGTATTGCATGAGTGTTTGATTTTGCATGATGTTTCCTCTTACTTGTCAATCTTGTTCTTTATTCTATCATAAAGTATTGGTTAGCGCCAACGTTTGCATAAGATAGAAGGAAACTATTTTAACTACTTAAAATAAAGTATTGATTTTTTTGTATCAAAGTGCTAGTATAATAGTATGTAATATAGATAAAGATAGGAGTCATCCCATGATTGAATTTCAAAATGTTAGTAAGTTGTATGGTGATAAAGAGGCCTTGAGCAATCTCAATTTGCAGATTGAAAATGGGGAGATTATGGGCTTGATTGGCCATAATGGGGCTGGAAAATCGACCACCATAAAATCCTTAGTCAGTATCATTTCGCCCAGCAGTGGTCGTATTTTCGTAGACGGTCAGGATTTATCGGAGAATCGCTTGGCGATCAAACGAAAGATTGGCTACGTAGCAGACTCGCCTGACTTATTTTTACGCTTAACAGCCAATGAATTTTGGGAATTGATCGCCTCATCCTATGATCTGACTAGCTCTGACTTGGAGACTAGTCTAGCTAGGCTATTGAGTGTTTTTGATTTTGCTGAAAACCGCTATCAGGTTATTGAAACCCTTTCTCACGGAATGCGTCAGAAAGTCTTTGTCATCGGAGCACTCTTGTCTGATCCTGATATTTGGGTTTTGGACGAACCCTTGACTGGTTTGGATCCCCAGGCTGCCTTTGATTTGAAGCAAATGATGAAGGAACATGCGCAAAAAGGCAAGACAGTTTTGTTTTCAACCCATGTCCTAGAGGTAGCCGAGCAAGTCTGTGATCGGATTGCCATTTTGAAAAAGGGGCATTTGATTTATTGTGGTAGCGTAGAGGA
>NZ_JUQO01000146.1 GCF_001074635.1 Streptococcus mitis | reverse complement strand
TCGCATCTACATTTGCTTTATCTGCATAACGATTTTGGTCAGTTGGTTTATAGCCTTCTATTGCTGCTGGCAATGCCTTACCTGGCGTTCCACTTTCAAATCTATAGGTTACACCGTATTTATTAGCTTCGAATACCCATGTTCCTATAAACTCTACATTTGCTGCATTTACTACTTTACTTTCTGCATCGTAGCTCTTGAATACCCATTTACCATC
>NZ_JUQO01000145.1 GCF_001074635.1 Streptococcus mitis | reverse complement strand
TCTTACAACAAGTGATGGAGAATATGTTTTAGATAAAGCAAGTAAAACTATTACATTTACACCGAAGAAAACATTTGTAGGAACGGCAACTGCTGTAAGAGTACAAATCAAAGATGCGAATGGTACAAAAGTTGAAACAACTTACACACCAACAGTAAATGACGTTACAATGTCAAGTGTGGATAAAACTTCAGAAGCACCGCAAGGACAAACACAAACTGGAACTCCTGAGTTTAAAGTTTCTAGTCCAGAAGTAAGTATTACAGGATACAAATTGTTAAATCCAAATGGTAATACACCAGTAGAAGGAAATGAAATTGAAGTTCCAGACCAAGGAACATATCGTATTAATCCGAAAACTGGACAAGTAACTTTCATTCCAAAACCAGGATTTACAGGACCAGCAACTGG
>NZ_JUQO01000144.1 GCF_001074635.1 Streptococcus mitis | reverse complement strand
AATGATGTCTATTAATTCGGTAGAGACTGAACTCGTTCCATTTTCATAACGACTTAAGCTATTTCGAGAAATTCCTATAATTCGTGCAAATTCTGGTTGTATCGGGTCATGTGTCTTAAGTAAAGGGTTTATATTATCTCCGATCATAAATCTTTCCTTAAATTTTATAAGTCCATTATAGCAGCAAAAATTATGAAGCTAGTTTTTGCCCAGACTTTTTTGATAAATTTTATTGTATCTCTTCTAAGTCAATAGTTAAGATGATTAGCCAACTGGTCGGAAAGCCATAATTCAGTAATTCAATTTCTCTTTTAGAACTTTCTTTGTCCAAATCCTTTACCTTATTATTCCAAAAGTGCTGTGATTCCCTCGACATACAGCATATGATACGCTTCATAACTAAAAAATAAACAAATAAACTTTTGTCTATATTCTGACCATCGTTTATTATCTCCCTATCATCAAAATGAATCTTTGGTGGTATATTATGAAGTTTTTTATAAAGCCTACTATTGTGTGAACAAAGATTCCTAAGGTATCTTAATGAATTCATCCAAGATAATAATAATTTTGCAGATATTAGATTATCCTTATTTGAATCAATACTAATATAGTTTGCAACTTTATTTCTATAATCCGGTTGCAGAGCAATTAAAAATGATGACAAATTTCCAAATGTCATTATACGAAACAAAGTCCATGGCAATACAACTCCGTATTCATCAAGTTGTTGTTTTATCAGAGGATCATCCTTCTTTTCTATTACCAAACGTGAAAGATGATATTTTGTTTTCTGTATTAATTCTGTACGTTTTGGGCTTGTAGAACTATACTTTTGCTGATCTGAATAGTAAATACTATCATCATTAAATATGTAAAAATCACCATTGTAGCCGATTGTAATTGCATCAGTAGTTGATTTTTTTAAAAAAACTTCAATTCTTTCTAGGAGTTCTTGAAGAAAATTTCTGAGATAACTGTCAAATAAATACGCTATTTTTGCGGAACGATAGTTTCTCTCTGTTAATTTCCCATATTGAGAAAAAGATTGAAAGTCAATATCACGTAAGAAATCAATGCAATCTTGTTTAAAATACTCTACATCATCTTTAAGCGTAAAAATCCATTTAGAATGCTCTTTCATATGAACATATAATTGCTCTTCTGTCAAGGATGGTTCTATCTTTTTCTTCAATTCAGTTGAAACTAATATCGGTCGCTATACTAAACGTTCTTTATCTGTAATATCAACATCTAGCGGTAAATATTCCTTAAAATCCTTTAACACAAATTCTTTATCTTCCATATATCTATCCTCTGTACAAAAAAAGGCCACCTAGTTATGCTTAAGCACCTTCGATGACTTCTAATCTACTTGTAGTATACACTAAAATATTAAAAATATCAATACTTTTTACAATTTTTATTCTTTTTTCCTTTTGCCAAATTTCAAGTTCAAGTTAGCCAGCAAGAAGAAATTATCTGGGTGACTTATAGTTCAAGCATTTCTTCTTTTGTAATTTCATTCTGACGAAAACGAGCTAAAGCTTGGATTGGATTGTCATCAGTCTGAATACCATAGATAAAATCAAAATGGTGTTGTAATTCATCTAGATTTTCTTGATTTTCTAATTTCCTTTCTAATGGTTGATTAAAATTTCAATTTTTTGCCATTCACTCATTTATCTTTCCAAAAAACTACAGCGTAATGAAATAAGAACGAGACAAATCAATCAGGAAAGTTAAATTAATTTCTAGCAATGTTTCATAAGTCACAGTGTACTATTTTAACTTCAATCTTTTATATTACCAAGTTGCAATACTTTTTACGAGGCTCTTATGTCCTCTTCGTGTTTCAATTGACTATAAAACAAAACCACACAATGTTTCTTTCAGCTTAATGAGTATAAAACTGAAATTATCACTGTATGGTTTTATTTTAAAGCTAGTTTTTGTCCAGCATCATATTAAATAGCTATTTGTTATATTCATTTAAACAAAGGATTAAAGAAACCATCTGTATTTTTTAGTAGGGCTTTGAATACTTTGGATTTCAAGTCTACTGTATTTTTGAAATGATCTTTAATTTTCGGATCTGACATACCATCAAGATCTTTTTGAACAGCTTCATCAAACAAAGCTTTAATCTCAACATAAGTACTAATTCGTTTGCCATCAATTTCAATGGCTGTAAATCCTTTTTCGGCCTTTTCCTTAACAGCTCTATACCATTCTTTCTTCCAAGCTTCGAGTGTTGTAAACGTATTATCTGATACTTTCTTAATAATAAAGTCATCGCCTAGCAAACCTTTATTTTCTTTAATAGCTGCATCTTTGTATTTGTTAGATACATAACTAGTGAAACCTTTGTCATATCCATAATAACCCCACATGCGGAAGGCATTGTGTTTGAATGATAATGAACCAGGAGCTCCAAGACTAGTATTACCCCCATAGATACCAGCCATCATATTGACGTTTACATATGCTGAGTTGACAGCATAATCTTCAGGGCGATAACGTCCGTTACCTGGATTTCCATGTTTCGTCATGAAGTTATTATCCACTAAATCATTGACGCTAGATAAAGTCATTACCTTTTCTTCACCTTTCAAATCACGGACACTATCCCATTGGTTTGGACCTAAAAGATCATTGTACTGAATCTTAGAGCGCATTTCTTTGTCAATCTTCTTGAACCACTTACTATTGTCTCCCTTAATTTTAGGAAGTACAGCATCGGCTTCTACATAATCAAGCAACATCATAGCTTCATTGTAGTTTCTCATGTAGCGGTCAATGTCATCACGTGTCTTTAATTTGTCAGGATCTGGGTTGTACCATTGGTTACCGTCATTTGGACGATGGTAAGCCATGTTAATTCCAAGTGCGCCGTATTCACCATTAGTCGTTGAACTATCAGGTGTTTGCAGCATACCTTGTGCATAGGCTTCTGCATTTGTACCAACACGTTGACTGTATCCTCCGTAATAGAGCATTCGGTCATTGACGTGTGTTGTTTCATGTGTAAAGGCTGAAATACCAAATTGTGATATTAAATCGGTTACCATAAAGTAAACTTGGTCATTATTGTTTGCACTATCGTAAATACTAGCCATAGCTCCCATGGCTCCATTTGTTGCGTGGAATTTGCCAGTTGGACCATACAATTCTCTAATAGGTCTGATAATTGCCCCGTTCTTTCCGTACCCCATGCTGTTGGCACCGTCGACTCCATGGTAGTTTTGGTTATCCCAAACTGGTGTCGGTACCATATTTTGACTCTTAAGAAGTCTATCACGAACATTAGGTAGAGCTAATCTGGACCAGAAATCAAGATAAGTTTGTTGTCCCTTAGCAACTTTATCAATTTCTTTCTTAAATTCGTTTCGAGCTTCTTCTGTATGTTTTCCATATTTCTCAAATGAACTGTACGCCATCGTGTTATATGTTGAAATTAAGAACATATGGGCATCTTTAAGCGTTAGAAGTGGTAAAATCATACGACCATGAACACCGTTATCTAAACCATCAAAGACTCTATGACGTTTATTGACAAAGTCAGGATTTGTAGTTTTAGGTTCTGAAACATAAACATTCTTAGCTGAGTGGATAAACCAATCATTGATGTCTTTATCCTCTGTAAACAAATGCATGTTGTATTCTAGGAAGTTACGAAGACTACCTTTACCAGTATTACTTGCAATGATTTCACGATAAGCATCCTGAGTTCGGTCACCCTTTAAGTTCTTCTCGCTAGACCCGATGTTAATCAAGCGATCTAACACACTTGGTGTTTTACCGTAGAAGTCAGGTTTAAATATCATAATGTCTTTGATACTCATACTGTTGTCAGTATACTTAATGTTATAGTAACGGTTCAAGTAAGATAGAGCCATCATGATTTTAGCTTTATTGGTTTCTACTTTCTTGAGAAGTGCGTTTATCGCAGCTTCATCACTATTCAATTGATGGTCTTCATTTTCGACCAAGGCTTTGACTAACTTATCTAGATTTTGCTTCACTTCGGCAAAGCTTTCTTCTAAGTATAGATTGCGAATATATCCATCTTTACGTGTGTTGGTATTTTCTTCAGCTTTCTGACGATTATCCATTAGCGCGCGTACTTCAGATGAAATTAAGTCAACACTTGAAAGTCTTTCTTTCACATCTGCAATCAGTTTGTCTCGATTTTTAACAACCATATTTGGTGTATAGACAACATCACCAAGACCAGATACGCTATATTCACGCACTTGTTGGACTTTAGAATCCTTGAGTGTGACCCCCATTTCTTCTTTTGTACCATCTGCATAGTGAATCATTATTTTATCGATATCCGATAAATCGGTCACGAATTGACCATCCTTCATTCCCGTAACAGAAAGGACTTCTTTCTTAGCTAAGTTTGAATCTTCTGCAAGTTTGTTACCTTGGTTGACAATCCACTCTTTGTTGTAGAACGGTTGAAGTTTTTCAATGTTACGATATGCTAAATCACGTTCGTCTTTGTAATCTTGAGTTGTCTTGTACTCATCTTCTCTTCTGGTTAAACGATTTAAGCGATTGACCACAGGTTCGTTGATTTCGTATTTGTCAGCAGTAATATTAAAGGCTGCAATTCTCTTGTTAGCTTCATCTTGACTAATTTCTTTAATTTTGTCACGAGAACGTTTGTATGAATGCTTACCTGAACTGACACCTTTGACAACAAAGTTACGCTCTAACCATCCATTTGTGAAATAACCACCATCGTAGTCCAAATCTGAAGAACCAAAGAACTCTTCACCATTTTCAACTCTCATCATTGAAATATTATCTTCCAGTTTACCAAAAGGAAGATTGCTATTGATAAATCCACCTGTTTCAAACAAAACTTTAGTCTTAATGGTTCCTTTGGTGACCGATTTACGAATTGAACCATATTTACCAATTCCCATAGAGTCGTTGCCATTATCTGTTTTAGCAACTAAACCACCTATACGGGCTCTGTTAGCAACAATATCAGCCTCGACATATGCTTTTGCAATATTACCTCTCCAAATCTCACCGGCAATGCCAGCCATATATTGACCTTTATCACCAACACCCGTGAGTTTACCGATGAAGGCTACATTTGTCAACTGACCACCACTATCGATTTTATTGACGATACCCGCAATATTGTTATTAGCAACTACATTACCAGTCAACTTAACATCTTCAACAGTTGCATTTTTCACCATGTTGGCAACAGGTGCTATTCCGTCAGCCCAAGGCATATTGATATCCACATTACCTAAATTAATATTTTTCACAGAACCATTTTCAACACGGTCAAATAAGGGACGGGCAATGTTATGAATTGTATATTGTTTACCATCAACACTTGATAGATGTCCCTTAAACGTACCTGGAACATATTGTTTGTTAGGCGTTGGTACATTCGTTGCATTCAAATCTGCTCCGATTTTAAATGTACCATTTTTATTAACATTCATAGCCTCTACTAAATCTTTAAAGTTATAGTAGACATTATCTTCTTTAGGATGGGGTTTTTCTATATAATAAACATACTTATTGCGCGCCTTAGATGGATCAATGTGTTGAATCAAATCTTGAGCTTCAGCCGTAATTTTATAAAGTTTTTGACCTTCTTCAGTTACTTCCTCAATTTTATCAACTGCTAAACGTGTTACTTTATTATCACGACTAGTGATTTTTAAGTACATTTTCTTCACATCTTCATCAGAAGGTTTTTCGCTCATGAAATCACTAGGTGTTTCAGTACCATCATCATTTACCTTCACTAAATTAGTAGATGCGATATTTTTAATTTCAACTTTTTTCAAATCCAAGCGAAGTGGTTTCTCTTCTAATGTTGCAGTCTCTTCTCCCTTACCACGGTCATAGGTCATAGTGGTTTCTATCTTATAGTCTTTGTAGAATTTTAAATCTTCTACCTGCTTATCTAATTGCTCTGAAGTTAAATCTACTGTTTTGACAATTTCATTTCCATCTTTAATTGTCGCAGTAATTTTATTGATCTTGACTCCATCTGTATTAACCAAATGATAAGAAAGATTTGCGGAGCGGTCTAATACATTTGTATTTGTTCTATCTAAGGTCAAAACAGGAGCCGTTTTTTCTTTGGGCTTTTCTTTGGTACCTTTTACAAGAATTTCAGGCTTCATTTCTTTCAAAATAGTTACTGTTTCAACTGGTTCACTGATTTTTTTGCCATGTAACTCTTCATAGCTAGTAACAATTTGACGTTCGCCATCCTCACCAACTTGTTTAATAGAATTATCACCTATAAATTTGGTAGAATCAAATTCTTCTACAGTCGTTTTAGGAATAGTCTCTGTACGAATATCGGTATGTAAAGCAGGAAGTTCTTCTCTCTCTGGAGCAACGTCAGGCACTGTACCCACTGGTTTAGTGTATTCTGGTTTCTCTGCCTTAGGTGCTTCATCAGGAACTGTGCCTACAGGTTTAGTGTATTCTGGTTTCTCTGCTTTAGGCGCTTCGTCTGGCACTGTACCCACCGGTTTAGTGTATTCTGGTTTCTCAGCTTTAGGTGCTTCGTCTGGCACTGTACCCACTGGTTTAGTGTACTCTGGTTTCTCAGCTTTAGGTGCTTCGTCTGGAACCATACCTACAGGTTGAGTGTACTCTGGTTTCTCTGCTTTAGGCGCTTCGTCTGGCACTGTACCCACTGGTTTAGTGTATTCTGGTTTCTCTGCTTTAGGAGCCTCGTCA
>NZ_JUQO01000003.1 GCF_001074635.1 Streptococcus mitis | reverse complement strand
AAAAAGAAACCCAAATACAGAACTGTATTTGAATTTCTTAACTTAATGACATTGACCCTAAGGTCTCCTTACTTTTATTATTAAACGCGTTCAACTTTACCTGATTTCAAAGCACGAGCTGAAGCCCAAACTTTTTTAGGTTTACCATCGATAAGAACAGTAACTTTTTGAAGGTTTGGTTTTACGGCACGTTTTGTTTGGTTCATTGCGTGTGAACGGTTGTTTCCTGATACAGTCTTACGACCTGTAAAGTAACATACTTTAGCCATTGTGTTTTCCTCCTATTAGATCTAATATAGCGGATGTGCTAGCACCACATACCGTACTATGTTATCACACTTTCTTCATTTTTGCAAGGGAATTGGAAGATTTTTTTATTTAACGTAGACAATTCCCAACTTCCCAAAAGCCACATCTCCACGGATAATCAAGGTTTTGCTGGTTGGGGCTAGAGGAGTATCTGCCTTGGCTACGCCACAGAAAGTTTCTACCTTTAAATCAACTCCCCAATGTTGAGGAACATAGATAACTGCATTCCCAAAACCGACTTCTATCTTCAAGGTTGCGGTATCTCCTAAAATCTCTGCATTGTCATAATATATCTTGGCATTGCCAAAACCAACTTCTACTTGATCTTCTACCAATTCTTGCTCTTGCTTGTAGAAAGTCCCACTTCCAAAAGCAACTTCCTTATCTGTCAGAATGGTCTTTTCACCATCATACCACCATTTTTTCCCATTCCAAGTTCTGTTAGAATGAGTGAGTGCGCTGACACCCATTACGATTAAAATACTTGCCCAGAACAATGACTGATTGGGAATTGGTAAAATGCCATAAAAGTGGTTAGCAATCATGAGGGCCACTAGAGCTGTAAAAGAGGCTGAAGTTAAGTGACGACGCAACAAAGCTCCAACTGATTGATAGGCAAAAAATGCAATACCAAGCAAGGGCCAAATTTGCCCACCGAATGAAGGGATTCCAAAATTCCCTTGTAATAATATTAAAGCCGCCAAAATAAGCAACACAATACCAAATGCTTTCTTTTTCATGTTCTTACCTCATGTTTCTTAGATTTTCTTTTAGGAGGGATTGGTAATATCGTGAGACATGAACCTCCTTGTGAGTCTGATAGAAGGAAATGGTGCCCGTTCCTGAAAAGGACTTGTCCACCGAGTAAACTTGCCGAATATTAGCAATGGTCGATTTGGATACTCGACTGAAATAACGGGGCAGGATAGACTCCAACTCATAAAGCTTGAGCCGAACTTCGTAAGCATCTTTCTGGGTATGGGCATAAATCTTGCTACCTTCCGTCTCAAAGAAGAGAATTTCCGACAAATCCAGATAATATTCACCTGTTCCCTTGTAAAAAATCAACCTAGGAGACTTGGACTCTTGCAAGAGGCGCTGTAAATCCGCGATCTCATCTGTCAAAGCCGCTGCCTTGATGACAATTTCAGTTTCCTCTAAATTGCTGTCAATTTCGATTCGTAACTTCATTCCATCTCCTTTCTGACTCTACTATATCAAAGGAAAAATAGGAAAACAAGAGCAAAAAAGCAAGTGGTTACTTTAGACCCGTAAGTGGTTGTAAGGCTACCTTAACTGACAAGTCAAAATAGAAAGAAAATCACACCCCACACAAGACCACAAATATAGCCAACCACTACATCCTTGGGATAATGCACGCCACCTAAGACTCTCACGAGACCGAGGAGGGCTGACAAGACCAACAAGATAACCCCTACAGATAAACTAGCATGTAAGCAAGCCATGGAGATAATGGTTGCAGAAAAGACATGACGACTGGGCATAGACTGACCAGGACTATCTCTGTCAAGCAAGGGGTTAATATCCCATTCCTCATAAGGCCTAGGGGCATTGATTTTCTTACGAAGAAAGGACAAAATCACAAAACCTGACGCAGGGATAAACACATAGACACAGACCTGTTTCCCAAGTCCTTCTTGGAGATAGGTAATTACTAACAAGGTTAGATAGACTATAGGTATAACTACTGTCATCAACCGATTGAAAACTCTTAACAATCTCAGAAAGACAGGCTTATTTTCAATCTTACCAGCAATATGCTTATACCATTCTTGATAATTTTTCATATATTTTCTCATCACTTACTCAAATTTTGCTTATAGGGAAGCACTTGTCTTCTAGTATAGTGCAGAAAAAGAAGGCCGTCAAGCCTTCTTAGATTTATTCTTCTGCTTCGTCTTCTGTAAACTGACTGTTGTAGAGGTCAGCGTAGAAACCAGCTTGCGCCATTAGCTCGTCATGATTGCCTTGCTCGATGATATTGCCATCTTTCATGACAAGAATCAGATCAGCATTACGAATGGTTGACAAGCGGTGGGCGATGACAAAGGAAGTCCTTCCCTCCATCAAACGGTCCATGGCTTTCTGGATCAATTCCTCTGTACGGGTATCAACAGAAGAAGTCGCCTCATCTAGGATTAGGAGCGGTGCATCTTTCAGCAAAGCACGAGCAATGGTCAAGAGTTGTTTTTGCCCGACAGACAAGGTCACTGTGTCGTCCAAGACTGTATCGTAACCATCTGGTAGGGTCATAATAAAGTGGTGAATCCCTACAGCCTTGCTGGCTTCAATCACGCGCTCATCACTAATACCCTCTTGGTTATAGATGAGATTATCTCGGATAGTACCTTCAAAGAGCCAAGTATCCTGCAAGACCATTGAAAAGGCATCGTGTACTTCCGAACGCTTCATCTCCTTGGTATCCACACCATCGATACGGATACTTCCCTTATCAAGCTCATAGAACTTCATCAAAAGATTGACAATGGTTGTCTTCCCAGCTCCGGTCGGTCCGACAATGGCAACCTTTTGACCTGCATGAGCGGTCGCAGAAAAATCATGGATAATGGTTCGCTCTGGTGTATAACCAAAGGAGACTCGATCAAAGACTACTTGACCTTTCATATCGCTCAATTGTCTTTCTATATGGGATTCATCTTCCATTTCCTCTTCAGCTAGGAATTCGAAGACACGTCCCATGGCTGCACTAGCCTGCTGAAGACTAGTAATCCCTTGGGCAATTTGTGAAAGAGGCTGAGAAAAGATACGAACGTAGGCCATAAAGGCAACGATAATCCCGATACTGATGTGTCCATTTAAAGCCAAGGCTGCACCAACGATAATCACCAAGGCATAGCTAAAGTTCCCAATAAACATCATAATCGGCATCATAATCCCTGAAATAAACTGAGATTTCCAGATACTATCATACAGACGATGGTTTAATTTCGCAAACTCTTCTTTCGTACTCTCGATAGCATTGTAACTGGTCACCACATTATGGCCAGAGTACATTTCCTCCACATAGCCATTGACAGCTGCCAAATCCTGTTGCTGACTCTTAAAGAAGCCCTGCGATTTGCCCATAAAGACGGACACGAAAACAAAACCAATAAGGGTTGAAACAACCGTCACCAAGGCTAAAATCCAGTTCATCCCAAACATGGTTACCAAGACTGCTAAGACCAATAAACTAGATGAAAGAACTGTTCCCAGACTTTGATTGAGGGACTGGGCTGCAGTGTCAACATCATTGGTTACACGAGACAAGGTATCTCCTTGAGAATGTCCATCAAAATATCCTAATGGAAGGCGATTGATTTTCTCTGCAATAGCTCTTCTCAAACGCTCTGAAAAACGTTGAATGGCTGTTGTAAACAGAAAGGCCTGTAAATAATTTGATAGAAGTCCGATCACATAAATCACGGCCAAAAAACCACCAATAGCTGCAACCGCTGCGACATCCACACTTGTTTCCAGACCACTGGCAATAATATTAGTCATTTCCTTGATGCGAGTCGGCCCATAAACAGTAATGATATTGGATACGATTGTTGCTAGAAAGGCTATCAGAAGGGCAAACTGGAGGCCTGCAAGATAGGGTTTACTCTGTTTCCAGAGAGACATTTTCTTATTTTCCATGTTCCAATTCCTCCTTCGATAGTTGTGAATAGGCAATTTCTTGGTAAACTTCGTTATTAGCTAGAAGTTCCTTATGAGTGCCTTGCCCCACGACTTTTCCTTGATCCAAGACTAAAATCAAATCTGCATCCATAATGGTTGAAATACGTTGTGCAACGATAAGTTTGGTCATAGATTTTGTTTTCTCTGCTAACTCTTGGCGTAGGACACGGTCTGTCTTGTAGTCCAAGGCTGAGAAGGAGTCATCAAAGATGAGGATTTCTGGTTTCCGAGCCAAGGCACGCGCAATTGCCAGACGCTGTCTTTGACCACCTGAGAAGTTAGTTCCTCCTTGGGCCACTTCTGACGCTAAGCCCGCTTCCTTGTCTTCGATAAAGTTCTTAGACTGGGCTAACTCCAAAGCCTGCCACATAGCCTGCTCACTAAGTGGTGTTTCTTGACTCTGTCCAAATTCTAGATTGCCCTTGACATCACCTGAAAAGAGAACCGCTTTCTGAGGAATATAACCAACCTTGTTGCGCAAATCTTCTAAGGAATAGTCTTGAACATTGACACCGTCCACCAGAATTTCTCCTTCTGACACGTCGTAGAAACGTGGAATCAGATTGACCAGAGTTGATTTACCAGAACCTGTTGACCCAATAAAGGCCACTGTTTGACCAGTTTCTGCTCTAAAGCTAACATTCTCAATAACCGCCTCCGAATTTACCGCATAGCGGAAGGTCACATCCTTAAACTCGACCTGAGCTTTGAGGTTTTCATCAGCCAGCTGCACTTGAGCAGGGTTTTGGATAGAAGAATGCAAATCTAAAACTTGATTAATCCGCTTAGCAGATACCATAGTTCGGGGAAGAACGATGAAGAGTGCTCCCATGAGAAGGAAGCCCATGACAACCTGCATGGCATAAGACATGAAAACAATCATGTCACTAAAGAGAGGCAGACGCGCTATCGGAGCAGCGTCGTTAATCACATAGGCCCCAATCCAGTAAATCGCCACACTCAAACCACTTGAAATCCCCATCATGATAGGGTTTAAAATAGCCATAAGACGGTTGACAAACAAATTCAAGCGTGTCAATTCATCATTTGCTGATGCAAATTTTTCATTTTGGTATTCTTCAGCATTGTAGGCGCGAACGACACGAATACCTGTTAAACTCTCACGAGTGATACTGTTCAGCTTATCTGTCAGCCCCTGAATCAAGGACTGTTTTGGAAAGGCTAGCGTCATCAAAACAGTCGTCATCAGGACGTTGACAATCACTGCCACAAGTACGGCCCAGAGCCAGTATTCTGAATGACCTAAAATCTTCCCAATAGCCCAGATAGCCATAATTGGACCACGCGTAACCACTTGCAAGCCCATGGTAATCAACATTTGAACTTGAGTAATGTCATTGGTGGTACGAGTTAGGAGACTGGGAATAGAGAATTTCTTAATCTCTGTCTGCGAGTAATCCAAAACTCGGTTAAAAATATCACTTCTCAGCCTACTAGTATAAGAAGCTGCCACTCGAGATGCAAAAAATCCAACTGCAACTACGGACAAGAAGGCAAGAAAGGACATTCCCACCATCATGCTTGCCGGCTGCCACAACTCATCTAAATTAGTTCCTTGACTACCTAGCAAATCCGTAATTTTCGAGATATAGGTTGGCACTTCCAACTCCAGATAGACCGAAAAGCAAGTAAAGAGAATGGCAAGTAAAATCATCCCCCATTCTTTTCTACTAATTCGTTTGGCTAATTTCTTCATTCTCTCCTCCTATTCCCTTGATATTTTCCTGTAGTTGACCGAGAACTTTCTCAAAAATCAGTAATTCATCTTCATCAATGTCTTCCATCAACTGCTTGTCTATTCGTTCAAAAAAAGACTTAACCTGTTGCATCTGAGAACGTGCTTTGTCCGTCAAACGAACAAATTTTGCCCGCTTATCGCTAGGACTCGCCTCCAATTCCACCAAACCATTTTGCACCATACGCTTGACCAAATTACTAGCAACAGACTTGGTAATATTGAGTTCCTGCTCGATATCTTTAATCAAGACCAAGTCTTGGTTTTTCTCACAATTATCCAAAAAACGCACAACCTGACCTTGCGGCCCACCCATAAATTCAATGCCGCAACGTCTGGCTTCCTTTTGCACCATCAGGTGAATCTGATGACCAAAACGCTTAAAGACTAACATCGGTTTATCCATACTAACTCCTTTCTAACCATCACATTTAGTTCTCCTAGGAACTAAATAAGTTTCCATGGGAACTATTTTACCATTTTCAGAAAAGATGTCAAGAAAAAAAGTTTCCAAGAGAACTATTTTCTTGATTCAAAAAATCCCAAGTGATTTTTTCACTTAGGATCATGTTCTCTAGGTTAAATTAGAACCCGTCTACGTTTGTGTAGATTTTTTGTACGTCTTCGTCGTCTTCAAGGACGCTGTAAAGTTTTTCAAAGGTTTCAAGGTCATCGCCTGACAATTCCACTTCTGATTGAGGAATCATTTCCAATTCAGTCACTTGGAATTCTTCGATACCTGACTCACGAAGGGCAACGATAGCCTTATGAAGGTCAGTTGGAGCTGTGTAAACTGTGATTGTACCTTCTTCTGCTTCTACGTCATCCACATCCACATCTGCTTCTAGCAATTGCTCAAAGACCGCGTCCGCATCTTCTCCAGCAAATACGATAACACCCTTGTTGTCAAAGAGGTATGAAACCGAACCTGAAGCACCCATGTTTCCGCCGTTTTTACCAAAGGCTGCACGGACATTGGCCGCTGTACGGTTAACGTTTGAAGTCAAGGTATCAACAATCAACATAGAACCATTTGGTCCAAAACCTTCGTAACGTCCTTCTGTAAAGGTTTCATCTGTGTTTCCTTTTGCTTTATCAATCGCTTTATCGATAACGTGTTTTGGCACTTGGGCTTGTTTAGCACGGTCGATAACGAATTTCAAAGCTGAGTTTGATTCTGGATCTGGATCACCTTTTTTAGCTGCTACATAGATTTCTACACCAAATTTTGCATATACTTTAGAGTTAGCTCCATCTTTAGCCGTTTTCTTGGCTACGATATTGGCCCATTTACGTCCCATTAGGAATCTCCTTTTTTCACATTTTAATCTTTCTTATTATAACACAAGTTTTTTCGATTTTCACTAGAGGAAATAGATTTTATTCAGTAAATCCAACTATGATAGCACTTTGCTTGCCAAGATTGCCTTGCCTTCTTTTATCAAGGGGTGACGGAACAGTGAGAAGTACAGCTGAATGGTCATGGCAACCCAGATTAGGGGTTCGCAAAGAATAACTCCCTTATAGCCTGCCCAAGGGATAATCAAGACCACAAAAGCGATTTTCCCGATTAGTTCGATAAAGCTAGAAACCAGAGGAAGGATCTTTTGCCCCAAGCCCTGCAAGCAATTGCGATAAATCAACAAGAGGCTCAAAATGGGATAAAAGGCTGAGCTGATTTGCAGATAGAGACTTCCATTTTCTACCAAATAACCATCTGTCGAACTAGCCAAGAAGGAAACCAAGGCTGGACTGGCAAAAAAGAGGAAGACACAAACAAAAATTGCCCAGGATATACTTAAACGACTGCCGATTCGAAGTCCTTGAACAATGCGGTCTGGTCGCTTAGCTCCTAGATTCTGAGAAGCAAAGGTCGTCATTGATGCAGAAATAGCGGTCATAGGAAGAAGGGCGAAGGCCATAATGCGTCGAGCCGCCGTCTGGGCACTAATAATTACGGCACCAAAGGTATTAACAGAAGACTGTAAAATCACACTGCCGATCGATACAATTGAACTCATCAAACCCATAGCCAAACCTTGCTCCAAGAGATCGGCGTATAAGGCCTTGTCCCATTTGAAATGCTTGAGTTGAGGCAAAAGTTCTGGCACACTCTTACGGATATAATAAAAGCAGAGAATCGCTGATAAACCTTGCGAAATGATGGTAGCAAGTCCTGCAGATTGAACTCCCAGTTGCAATTGCGTAATGAAATACAAATCCAAAACCACATTGACCAAGGCAGAAAAAATCAAAAATCCAAGGGCAGCTAGACTGTCCCCAATAGACCGCAACAAGCCTGCAAAAAGATTATAAGCAAAGCTGACACCAACACAAGTCACAATCATAGAAATATATTGATAGGACTGGGGAAGGATTTCTGCAGGAGTATCTAAATATTGCAAGAGTGGATACAAGCCAAGAAAGCCCAGCAACATAACTACAATACTCAAAAGCGCACCTAAAATCCAGGTGGCTGCTACTGCCTCCTTGATTTTAGTGAAATTCCGAGCCCCATAATAGCGAGCAATGACAATTCCCATGCCATTGCCAACACCAAGAGTAAAACCTACAATCAGGTCAAAAATCGCTGTCGTCGCTCCTACTGCAGCCAAGGATTCTTGACCCAGAAATCGTCCAACAATCAAGACATCAGCAGTATTATAGAGCTGTTGAAAAATATTTGATAGCAAGGTTGGGAAGGCGAAGCTTAAGAGCGAGGGAAGAATCGGACCATGTATCAGGTCCACTGTTCGTTTTTTATTCATAAGGCTATTATATCAGCTTTCTAGTGGAGCAACAAGAAACAGCAAACTATAGTCAATCTGAAATCTTGAACAAAAAACCGAAAAAGCAGTGGATTTCTCCACTACTTTAACAGCTTATTCTTCAATTTCGATTTCAAGCTCATCGCCTAGATCAAGAGTTACTTCTTCATTCACAGAATCTGCTTGAACTGCTTCATCTTTTTGAGTTTCAACACCTTCTACAGAAGCTTCTTCTCCATCAACCAAACCAAATTGAACACGGACTTGATGGTCAATTTCATCAAAGATTTCTGGGTTATCTGCCAAGTATTTCTTAGCATTTTCAGAACCTTGCCCGATTTTCTCATCCTTGTAAGAGTACCAAGCCCCTGCTTTTTTGATGATATCCAAATCGCTTGCGATTTTCAAGAGTTCACCAGTCTTAGAAATCCCTTCTCCGTACATGATTTCAACGAAGGCTTCCTTAAATGGTGGAGCTACCTTGTTTTTCACAACCTTGATTTTAGTTTCTTTACCGACATTGGTATCTTTTTGGTCACCAGTTCCCTTGATTTGCGTGCTTCCACGAACATCCAAACGGACTGATGCGTAGAATTTCAGAGCACGTCCACCAGGTGTTGTTTCTGGATTTCCAAACATCACTCCAACTTTTTCACGCAATTGGTTGATAAAGATGGCAATTGTTTTGGTTTTATTGATAGAAGCACCAAGTTTACGCATAGCCTGGCTCATCATACGAGCCTGCAAACCAACGTGGCTATCTCCGATATCTCCATCAATTTCTGCACGAGGTACAAGTGCCGCAACTGAGTCGACTACGACAAGATCCACGGCTCCTGAGTCAATCAATTTTCCTGCAATCTCAAGACCTTGCTCTCCTGAGTCTGGTTGTGACAAGAGCAATTCGTCAATATTGACACCAAGGGCCGCAGCATAAGCTGGATCAAGGGCATGTTCCGCATCGATAAAGGCTGCAATCCCACCTTCCTTTTGCGCTTGTGCAACTGCATGAAGGGCAACCGTCGTCTTACCAGATGACTCTGGTCCGTAGATTTCGATGATACGTCCCTTAGGATAACCACCTGAACCAAGGGCGATGTCAAGAGCCAAAGAACCTGAGCTCATCACTTGCACCTTTTGCTCGGCACGTTCACCCAAACGCATGATTGATCCTTTACCAAAGTCTTTCTCAATCAGTTTAAGAGCGTCATTCAAGGCTTTTTCACGTTCTGCCCCAAATTTTTTTGAAATTTCATCTAATTTTTTTGGTTTTTTCGCCATTCTATTCTCCTACATTCTAATGGTCCTCAGACCTATCTACTATTATATCAAAAGTTAGTCACTTAATAAAGCCTTGCGAACTAGGTTAAAGGCATGCATAACCGCAATGTGACGTACATCTGCTCGACTTCTGCCTCCAATATTCACCTTGATAACCTCAGTTCCTTGCTCCTGTGCCAAGCCTATGAAGACTGTCCCAGCTGGGTGCCCTTCTAGGCTATCTGGTCCTGCCACTCCAGTCAAACTAAGGCCAAAATCTGACTGGGTCTTGCTTCGCGCCTGCTCAGCCATCTTCTGAGCTGTAAATTCAGACACCACACCGTGTTCTTCCAAATCCTTGGCAGGAATATCCAACATCTTTGATTTTTCCTCCAAGCTATAGGTCACAAAACCACCCTTAAATATACTTGAAGCTCCTGAAAAATCAGCTACCCTAGCTTGGAAAAGCCCTGCCGTCAAACTCTCAGCAGCCGTGATGGTTTTCCCTTGCCTTTTCAGTTCTTCTACCACAATGCTAGCTAAACTAGTTTCTTCCCCATAACCATAACAAAGGTCTCGTAAAGAAAGGCCTTCAAAAGTCTTGCGATTCAAGATTTGATTTTCCAAGATATCCAGCGCCTGATTTGCCTCTTCTTGACTGCTAGCCTTTGTTGACAGACGCAAGGTTACCTCTCCTGTCTTGGCATAAGGTGCCAAGGTCGGATCGGTTTGATTATCAATCAAATCAGACAAAATCGTAACCAACTGACTTTCGCCAATTCCAAAGAAACGAAGAACTCGGGAATACAGCTTGCTCCCTGTCATCAACTTGGGTAGAAGTTGATTTAAGACCATAGGCTTCAATTCACTTGGTGGACCTGGAAGGACGACGTAGGTCACTCCTTCGACTTCCAATATTCCTCCCACAGCCAGTCCTGTTTCGTTTGGCAGTGGAGTCGCTCCTTCTACAATTTGAGCTTGTCTTTCGTTATTCGGTGTTCGGGCATAGTCTGGTCGCTGGGCAAAAAAGACATCCAACTTCTCCTGAGCCTGAGGATCGAAGACTAATTCTTTCCCTAAAAATTTAGCCAGAGTTTGTTTGGTCAAATCGTCCTCAGTTGGCCCCAAACCGCCTGTCAAAATCGCCAGACTACTACGTTGACTGGCAATCTCAAGCAAAGACAAGAGACGAGCTTCATTGTCTCCTACAGCCGTCTGAAAATAAACATCTACTCCAATCTCTGCTAGTTTTTCCGACAAAAACTGAGCATTGGTATTGACAATCTGTCCTGTCAAAATTTCTGTTCCAACAGCAATGATTTCTGCTTTCATGTTTCCTCCTACCTATCTATTCGTATTTTTTTGAAAAAATCGCAGGAAATTTCCCACGATTAATTTTTTATTTGTATTAAAAAACGAACTATTCTACTTCATTTGTTACAAAGACACCTTGTTGTTGATTCTCCCCATCACCAACAGGCACCCGTCCAAACAAATCTTCAAATAAGACAACATTTGTTTCCAGCTGAGTGACTTCTTCTTGTCCCAAAGAACGTCGCAATATATTCTGCATTTCCAACATATGCTCTCTCGAAACAATCTGGTAAGAAATACCTTGCAACATCTCTCCTTCGCCCTTCAATTGTTGAGATTCAATGGTTTTAAATGAATCTTTATAGCCCAACAAGCTTGGAATGCTTGTCGCAGATAAGTCAATATTAGTCTGCATATTAGTACTTAGGGCTTTTAAAATAGATTGGTAGTGACTGACACTATTCAAACTAAGAACTTTTTCAACAACTTTTTGAATGACTTCACGCTGGCGCTTTTGACGACCATAGTCTCCTTCTGGATCTTGATAACGCATGCGTGAATAAACAAGCGCTTCTTCTCCATTTATTGTCTGCTCTCCAACACCGATAGAAATGGTGTTAAATTCTTCTTGGTCACTGATAGAAATCGGGAAACCTAGTGTATTATTGACCGTAATACCTCCCACTGCATCGACCAATTGTTGCAATCCTTGCATATTAACCATAATGTAGCGATCGATATGGATATTCATCATCTTTTGAATTGTTTCTATAGCAAGTTCTGCTCCACCACCAGCATAGGCAGCGTTTAGTTTCGCTTCTTCAATACTACCATCTTTATGTTGAATTTTAGTCAGGATATCACGTTCCAAACTCAGCATCATGGTCTTCTTAGTATGTGGATTGACAGTCAAGAGAATCATAGAATCACTATTTCCAGCCCACTGATCTGTACGCTCTACATTCCCAGTATCAACTCCCATTAACAGAATGGTCAAAGGCTCTGTTGCTTCAATAACCTTGGTTTCTTCTCCTATTTTTTTATAGGTCTTTGATAAGGTTTGTGTGCCTTGCTGATAAATAGTATACGCAAAAACACCGACACCTAAAACTGTCACAGCTAGAAAAGCTAGCACCATTCCAATAATTTTTTTAACCATATTTCTACTAATCTATCAGTTTACCCATCAAGTAAACATCGATAAATTTCCCTTCTTCTATATATGCTCCACGCTCTTGGCGACCTTCAATGACAAAGCCATGCTTTTGATAAAGATGAACTGCTGCTTGATTACGAGTTTGGACAGTCAGTTGGAGACGACGCAGAATGCCGCTTGCTTGTGCCCACTCTATCGCTTCTTCTAGCAACAAACTTCCCAGTCCATTATTCCAATATCTTTTTCCAATCACAATGAAGAGATCTCCAATATGACGGACTCTCTTACGCTGGTCAGCTGTAATATTTACAATACCAGCAATTTTATCATTTAAGAATGCAAGTAAGGTTATCTGATTATCCGAACTAGCTTGCTTGTTGAGGAATATTTCCATCTCCTCACTGGTCAAGAGAATACCATCTCCGTCTAAGCTGGTAAAATCTGTCTCCAAACTCACACGATTTAAAAAGGCCACTAATTCAGCTGCATCTTTAGGCTCTGCTTCCCTAATGAGCAATTCATACTCCATGTTGAAGCTCCTCTAACAATTTCTCAGCACGCAACCCCTTTGCCTGGAAATTTAAACGGCGTCCATCTGCTTCTTTTAAAATTTCCAATTCTAAATAAGTATCTGGCAAGGCATCTCCTAAGAGATTTCCCCACTCGATAACAGTCACTCCGCCACCAAAGAGAAACTCATCCAAGTCGATAGAATCCGCATCTCCTTCAATACGATAAACATCTAGGTGGTAAAGCGGAAGACGACCTTCATACTCTCTTACGATAGTGTAGGTTGGACTTTTAATCATTTGAGAAATCTGTAAACCTTTAGCAAGTCCTTTAGTAAAGGTCGTTTTACCTGCGCCCAGTTCTCCAGTTAAGATTAAAACATCATTCTTTTCTAATAGATGACCCAAACGCTCCCCTAAGGCTTGCAACTCTTCTTCATTTTTTGTGTACATATTCTTATTATACCAAAAACTTTTCTTTTGTGTCTATTTTCCTGCTAAACTTACCATCATAACATCCATAAAAACAAGCTTTCTCTAAAAGAAAATGAGCGTAGCAATGACCAATACAAGATCTCGGAAAATATGACCATAAAAGGAAACTTCCTTTTTAACAGAATTCGGGACAAGATAGGCTGCAAAAAACAAGCCCAGTCCAATATACATCAGAAGTGAGACAATGGTCATTGGATTTCTTAAGAAGAGAAGTGTTGCTAAAATAGTCACCAACACTGTCTTTTTTCTATCTAGCATAGCAAGCAAATCACGCATGTATTTTTTCAAGGGTAAAAAAATCAGCAAATCTAGTCCAAATAGGAAAAAGAAGGATGGCAATAAAAAGTCAACTAATTCTTGCTGCAGCGTATTTTTGATGAACAAGTTATCTGACAAGACAAGAACAGCTCCTAACAAATTAATTAAGAGCAGGATACTGTAAAAAAGCTTCACTGACTGCTTACTGGCTAGGACACTATGGACTTCTTGCTTACGGGTATAAAGATAATTTACTCCAGCACAGATTCCTGAAACGAAGACCATACTTCCGATGAAAAAAGCTGTACTTTGTTTAAAGGACAAGATGCATTCTTTCCATAGGAAACAACTACTCAAACTGATTTGAATTAAAGCTAACAAAAATAAGATTCTCATTGATTTCATCTTTTCTCTCCCTTCCTACCAATCATTATACTCGGAGAAAAGAGAGAACTGTTTCTAATCTTCTCAAATGTCTTTTTAAGACGCTAAACAAACACGAAAGGCTAATACTCAATGAAAATCAAAGAGCAAACTAGGAAGCTAGCCGCAGGTTGCT
>NZ_JUQO01000143.1 GCF_001074635.1 Streptococcus mitis | reverse complement strand
AGTACAGCCTGCGGCTAGTTTCCTAGTTTGCTCTTTGATTTTCATTGAGTATAATTCTCCAATTTATAAAATAAAATTGCTTTTATATCTAAATTGCTATATAATAATGATAAGGAGGAAATAAGTATGTTAAAAGAAGTATTAAGCGTCGCAAAAGTTGCGAAAAAATCATCACTCTTTTTGGGTGGTGTCGCATTTGGTACCCTTGGTTTGAAAATCTTAGCAAGTAAGGAAGCTAAAAAAGGTTATTCTAAAGCTTTGGCTAAGGCTTACAAGTTGAAAGACGGGCTAGATGCATCTGTTTCTGTTGTGAAACAACATGGAGACGATGTTTTGCAAGATGCCAAATATTTGTACGAGCAAGAGAAAAAAGAAGAGCAATTAGATAGCCTTATAGGAGAATAATATGTCTTTTAAAGTGCTACATAGAGGATACCAACATATCCGACTATCATCTTCTTTTTCACTCACCTTGGATATTCAAGACTATCTTCGTTCCTTGGCGAGAGATGAAAAGGGGATTGAGTCTATCCAGTTTTACATGGATCAACAGCACTTTACTCTACGTATAAAAGAAGGCTTTTCTGTATTAGATAATGCAGAAGCCTTTTTAAAAAGAATTGATAAAGGGAAAGTTTCTGAGTTGATGACTCTTCCCATTCGTAGAGAAGAGAGTGCTTATTCTATTGTTTCAGGCGCAGCGATTAAGCGTGTACTTTTTCGTAGTTTTGTGCCGTATCCTATTCGCTATATATGGACTTGTTATCAGGCTTTTGGCTATATTAGAGAAGCCTATCAAACACTAGCGCGTAAGGAACTAACGATGGAAGTCTTGGACTGCTCGGCGATTTTATTGTCTTTGTTTATGAATCAATCCAAGACAGCTAGCAATATCATGTTTATGCTTGATTTGGGGAATCATTTAGATCAGTGGTCCTTGAAAAAAACTGCAACAGATTTAGAACAAAGCCTTCTTGCAAAAGAGAGCGACGTATTCTTAGTACAGGGGGATATGGTCGTTAGTATCAAGAGTTCCGATGTTCAAATAGGAGATGTCTTGGTCCTATCTCAAGGAAATGAAATTCTGTTTGATGGACAAGTAGTTTCAGGTTTAGGTATGGTCAACGAAAGTTCCTTGACGGGAGAGAGTTTTCCAGTTGAAAAAAGAGAGTCTGATTTGGTTTGTGCAAATACAGTATTAGAAACTGGAGAGTTACGCATTCGTGTAACCGATAATCAGATGAACAGCCGGGTTTTACAACTGATTGAGTTGATGAAGAAATCTGAAGAAAACAAGAAAACGAAACAACGCTATTTCATCAAGATGGCGGACAAGGTTGTCAAATATAATTTCTTGGGGGCTGGTCTGACTTACCTATTAACAGGTTCTTTTTCTAAGGCTATTTCTTTCCTATTGGTCGATTTCTCCTGCGCTTTGAAAATTTCTACTCCTGTAGCTTATTTGACAGCTATCAAGGAGGGGTTGAACCGTGAAATGGTGATTAAGGATGGGGATGTTCTGGAGAAATATCTGGAAGTTGATACTTTCTTGTTTGATAAGACGGGAACAATCACAACTAGTTATCCTATAGTTGAAAAGGTGTTACCTTTTGGGGACTATAGTGAGGAAGATATTCTCAGAATCAGTGCCTGTCTTGAGGAACACATTTATCATCCTATTGCTAATGCCATCGTCAAGCAAGCTGAGATAGAGGGAATTGAACATGAGGAAATGCATGGGAAACTCCAATATATCGCAAGCAAGGGGATCAAATCTCATATAGATGGCCAACCAGTTCTTATTGGGAATTATGTCTTGATGCAGGATGAGCAAATTCATATCAGTTCAGAACAAAATGCTTTAATTGAAGAGTACAAGAGTCACTACAATCTCTTATTCTTGGCTTATCAGAATGAATTGATTGGAATGTTCTGTATTCATACTCCTTTGAGAAAAGAAGCAAAAGCAGCCTTGGAGAAACTTAAGGCACAAGGGAAAAAATTGATTCTGGCAACAGGGGACACCCTGGTTAGGACAGAGGAATTAGTTAAAGATTTGCCCTTTGATCAGGTCTATACAGACTTGAAACCTGATGGGAAATTCGAGTTAGTAGAGGAACTACAGAAAGCAGGTCACACTATTTTGATGGTTGGGGATGGGTTGAATGACTCAGCTGCTCTAACCCTATCAGATATCGGTGTGGTGATGAATGAGAGTGCAGATATTTCTAAGCAGATGAGCGATATCTTATTGTTAGATAATCGTTTGGATTTCTTCCAAGAGTTGGATTGGCTATCATCATCTTTGCAAACACTCATCAAGAAGAATATTCAAGATACCGTTGTCGTAAATAGTAGTTTGATTGGCTTTGGATTGTTTAATTGGCTCAGCCCTTCAAATCTTTCTATCTTACATAATCTAACAACCTTACGCATAGTCCTGCGTAGCCTGTCTATTAAGGCTAGATAGATGTGGTTATCAACAACAAAAAGGAGTTACCTTTCTCGAGGTTAACTCCTTTTTTATAGGTAAATGTTGAACAGCTTAGTAAGTCAATACAAAGTATTTTTTCTTACCGCGACGAATAACAGTCAGTTCGTTCTCTAACTTATCTGCGTCACTCAAGACATAGTCAAGGTCTTGGATGCGGTCGCCGTTGACGTAGATAGCTCCGTTTTGGACGTCTTCACGGGCTTGGCGTTTTGAGTTAACCACACCAGATGACACGAGAAGTTCTACGATATTGTGGTTTTCATCTGCTTGTACTTGGTAGTTTGGTACACCACGAAGTCCTTGTTTGAGCTCTTTAACAGAAAGATTCTTGATGTTTCCTGCAAAGAGTTGCTCAGTGATGTTGAGGGCTTCTGTGTAAGCTTCCTCGCCGTGAACGAGTGTAACGACTTCACGAGCCAAGACTTTTTGAGCCAAGCGTTCGTGTGGCGCTACTTCAAATTGTTTACGAATGTCTTCAATCTCATCAAGTGACAAGAAAGTAAAGATCTTCAAGAAGCGAACAGCGTCAGCGTCCATAACGTTCATCCAAAATTGGTACATTTCGTATGGAGAAGTCTTTTCAGGATTGAGCCAGACTGCGTTTCCTTCTGATTTACCAAACTTCTTACCAGTTGCATCTGTGATCAATGGAACAGTGATAACGTGGCCAGTCTTATCAGCTTTACGACGAAGCAATTCAGTACCAGCTGTCATATTTCCCCACTGGTCAGAACCACCGATTTGAAGAGTTACGTTGTGGTCTTGGTTAAGAACGAAGAAGTCGTACCCTTGCATGATTTGGTAAGCGAACTCAGTGTAAGAAATCCCAGTTTCAATCCGTTTTTTCACAGACTCTTTACTCATCATGTAGTTGACAGTAAAGTATTTTCCGATATCACGGAGGAAGTCAATGAAGCTGATGCTGCCAAACCAGTCGTAGTTGTTGACCATGACAGCTTTATTTTCACCATTTTCAAAGTCAAGAAAACGAGAAAGTTGTCCTTGGATAGACTTGACCCAGCCATCTACTGTGTCTTTTGTTTGGAGACTACGTTCAGCATCTTTGAAGGACGGATCTCCGATGAGACCTGTAGCACCGCCAACGAGCGCATAAGGTTTGTGACCTGCTAGTTGCAAGCGACGACTTGTCAAGATTGCGACAAGGTGGCCTAGGTGAAGGCTGTCAGCAGTTGGATCGTAGCCAGTATAATAAGAAACTTGACCTTCTTCTAGGGCTTTACGCAAAGCTTCTTCATCAGTCGTTTGAAAAATCAAACCACGCTCTTTTAGCTCATCAAAAATGTGCATGTGTCTTTTCTCCTTTTTAAAATTATTGTTTCTAACTATTGTATCACAAACTTGGGCAATAGCCTAGCAGAATAGGGAAGAAAGTGGCTATTTTATTGAAAGTTTCCCTTTTGTGGTATAATAGATAGAGTGAGGAAATCCATGCAAAATCAATTAAATGAATTAAAACGAAAAATGCTGGAATTTTTCCAGCAAAAACAAAAAAATAAAAAATCAGCTAGACCTGTCAAGAAAGGCTCAAGTGTCCAAAAATCTAAATCCTTAGAGAAGCCAGCCATTTTTCCAGCTATTTTACTGAGTATAAAAGCCCTATTTAACTTACTCTTTGTGCTCGGTTTTCTAGGAGGAATGTTGGGTGCTGGGATTGCTTTGGGGTACGGAGTGGCCTTATTTGACAAGGTTCGGGTGCCTCAGACAGAAGAATTGGTACATCAGGTCAAGGACATCTCTTCTATTTCAGAGATTACCTATGCGGATGGGACGGTGATTGCTTCCATAGAGAGTGATTTGTTGCGCACTTCTATCTCATCTGAGCAAATTTCGGAAAATCTGAAGAAAGCTATCATTGCGACGGAAGATGAACATTTTAAAGAACATAAGGGTGTAGTGCCCAAGGCGGTGATTCGTGCGACCTTGGGGAAATTTGTAGGTTTGGGTTCCTCAAGTGGGGGTTCAACCTTGACCCAGCAACTGATTAAACAGCAGGTGGTTGGGGATGCGCCGACCTTGGCTCGTAAGGCGACAGAGATTGTGGATGCTCTTGCCTTGGAACGCGCCATGAATAAGGATGAGATTTTAACGACCTATCTCAATGTGGCTCCGTTTGGCCGAAATAATAAGGGGCAGAATATTGCAGGAGCTCAGCAGGCAGCTGAGGGGATTTTCGGTGTAGATGCAAGTCAGTTGACGGTTCCTCAAGCAGCATTTTTAGCAGGACTTCCACAGAGTCCCATTACCTATTCTCCTTATGAAAATACTGGAGAGTTGAAGAGTGATGAAGACTTAGAAATAGGCTTGAGACGGGCTAAGGCAGTTCTTTACAGTATGTATCGTACAGGTGCATTAAGCAAAGACGAGTATTCTCAATATAAGGATTACAATCTTAAACAGGACTTTCTCCCTTCAGCTACAGTCATAGGTGTGTCACGAGGCTATTTATACTTTACAGCCTTGGCAGAAGCTCAGGAACGTATGTATGACTATCTAGCTCAGAGAGACAATGTCTCCGCTAAGGAGTTGAAAAATGAGGCAACTCAGAAGTTTTATCGCGATTTGGCAGCCAAGGAAATTGAAAATGGTGGTTATAAAATTACTACTACCATAGACCAGAAAATTCATTCTGCCATGCAAAGTGCGGTTGCTGACTATGGCTATCTTTTAGACGATGGAACAGGTCGTGTAGAAGTAGGGAATGTCCTGATGGACAACCAAACAGGTGCTATTCTAGGCTTTGTAGGTGGTCGTAATTATCAAGAAAATCAAAATAATCATGCCTTTGATACCAAGCGCTCGCCAGCTTCTACTACCAAGCCTTTGCTTGCCTACGGTATTGCTATCGACCAGGGCTTGATGGGAAGCGAAACGATTCTATCTAACTATCCAACAAACTTTGCTAATGGCAATCCGATTATGTATGCTAATAGTAAGGGAACAGGAATGATGACCTTGGGAGAAGCTCTGAACTATTCATGGAATATCCCTGCTTACTGGACTTATCGTATGCTTCGTGAAAAGGGTGTTGATGTCAAGGGTTATATGGAAAAGATGGGCTACGAGATTCCTGAGTACGGTATTGAGAGCTTGCCGATGGGTGGTGGTATTGAAGTCACAGTTGCCCAGCATACCAATGGCTATCAGACCCTAGCAAATAATGGTCTATATCATAAAAAACATGTGATTTCTAAAATTGAAGCAGCAGATGGTAGAGTGGTGTATGAATATCAGGATAAACCGGTTCAAGTCTATTTAAAAGCTACTGCGACGATTATGCAGGGCTTGTTGCGAGAAGTTCTATCCTCTCGTGTGACAACAACCTTCAAGACGAATCTGACTTCTTTAAATCCTACTCTGGCTAATGCAGATTGGATTGGGAAGACTGGTACAACCAACCAAGACGAAAATATGTGGCTCATGCTTTCGACACCTAGATTAACCCTAGGTGGATGGATTGGGCATGATGATAATCATTCATTGTCACGTAGAGCAGGTTATTCCAATAACTCTAATTACATGGCTCATCTGGTAAATGCGATTCAGCAAGCCTCCCCAAGCATTTGGGGGAACGAGCGCTTCGCTTTAGATCCTAGTGTCGTAAAATCCGAAGTCTTGAAATCAACAGGTCAAAAACCAGGGAAGGTTTCTGTTGAAGGAAAAGAGGTAGAGGTCACAGGTTCGACTGTTACCAGCTATTGGGCTAATAAGGCAGGAGCGCCAACGACTAGTTATCGCTTTGCTATTGGTGGAAGTGATGCGGATTATCAGAATGCTTGGTCTAGCATCGTGGGGAGTCTACCAACTCCATTAAGCTCCAGCAGTTCAAGTAGTAGCTCTAGCGATAGCAATAACTCAAGTGCTACACGACCCTCTTCAAGGACGAGACGATAAGTCCTTTAAACTTTTCTAAATGAAGTGGCTAATCAATGGATTGCCACTTTTTTCTTTTTTCCTTTCGTGTTACAATAAAGGTATGAATCAGTATCAGAAAAAGATTGTTAAAGGAACCATTTATTCGCTTCTATCCGGCTTAATCTGGGGAATCTGTGGAATTTTAGGAGAATATTTCTTTACTCATTATCAAGTGTCCTCTGGCTGGATTACCTCTATGCGTTTGACACTAGCAGGAAGTCTTGTGCTCATTTGGTCTGCGATGCAATTAAAATCACAAGTGCTATATATTTGGCGAGATAAGAAAAATTACCTGCCCTTTTTAGCCTATGCTATTTTAGGGATTTTTTCAGTTCAGTATTTTTTCTATCTCTGTGTAGAATACTCAAATGCAGCGACAGCAACTATTTTACAGTTTATTAGTCCTGTCTTTATCCTCTTTTACAATCGCTTGGTTTATCAAAAACGAGCGTCAAAAAGCGCTATTTTTTATGTTTTGGTTGCCATGTTGGGTGTTTGCCTGATGGCGACAAAGGGAGATCTCTCTCAGTTATCCATGACGCCACTAGCGCTTGTGACAGGTCTGCTGAGTGCCATGGGGGTCATGTTTAATGTTATCTTGCCTCAACCTTTTGCTAAGCGTTATGGTTTTGTTCCGACGGTTGGGTGGGGGATGATTTTGGCCGGTTTATTTAGCAATGTCCTCTCGCCGGTTTACCAGCTTTCCTTTACTCTGGATATTTGGAGTATCTTGATTTGCCTCATTATCGCTTTTTTCGGGACGGCTTTTGCCTTTTTCATTTCCATGAAGGCTGTGTCCTTGGTTTCTCCCTTGGTGGTTTCCGTTATTAGTGCCAGTGAACCTCTCTCTTCTGCCCTTTTGAGTGTTTTGTTTTTAGGCTTGGTAGTGGATTGGTCTCTTCTTATAGCTATGGCCTTGATTATTTTGCCCATGATTTTCCTATCGGTAGAAGAAGCGAAAGAAAGTAAATAAAAAGTCTTTTCTTAATTCTAAAAGTGTGCTATACTAGAATAGTCAATAAAACACGGGGAGATAGTTGTGAAGAGTGTTTTTAGGTTGTATCGGTAGGGGCTTGCTTTTACCGACAGCACGTTTTATCTCACATCCCTAAAAATCATACCTAAAAACAAACAAAAAGGCTTCAAATTTGAGGCCTTTTTTGGTAGAATAGGTATCATTAAAATGAACTAGGAGGCGCCTATGACTGCTACAAAAATGAACGCTCAAGAAATTATCCAATTTATCGCCAATGTTGAAAAGAAAACCAGTGTTAAAGTAACCTTTGAAGGACAACTTGCAACTGCTGTACCAAGCTCTGTTGTCAAACTAGGGAATGTCCTATTTGGAGACTGGAAGGATGTGGCTCCGCTTCTCGATGGCTTGGTAGAAAATCAAGACTATGTTGTTGAGCAAGATGCTCGTAATTCAGCAGTTCCCTTGCTAGACAAACGTGCTATCAACGCTCGTATCGAGCCAGGTGCTATTATCCGTGATCAGGTTGAAATTGGTGACAATGCTGTTATCATGATGGGAGCCGTTATCAATATCGGTGCTGAAATCGGTGCAGGAACCATGATTGACATGGGGGCTATCCTTGGTGGCCGTGCTATTGTTGGAAAAAACAGTCACGTTGGTGCAGGTGCCGTTCTTGCAGGTGTGATTGAGCCAGCTAGCGCAGAACCAGTCCGTGTTGGAGATAATGTTCTTATCGGCGCTAATGCAGTGGTTATCGAAGGAGTCCAAATCGGTAGTGGTTCAGTTGTCGCAGCAGGAGCTATTGTTACCCAAGATGTTCCAGAAAACGTGGTGGTGGCAGGTGTTCCAGCTCGTATTATCAAAGAGATTGATGCCCAAACCCAACAAAAAACAGCGCTAGAGGATGCGCTTCGTACCTTATAATTGTAAAAGTAATAAAGAGGCGGAACCCTTCTTCCAGCCTCTTTCTGCTATATCGGAGGATAGATAGATGTTAGATTTGATTCAGACTAGACGAGATTTGCACCAGATTCCAGAGATTGGCTTGGAGGAGTTCGAGACTCAGGCTTATTTGCTGGATGTAATTGAGAAATTGATTGAAGGTAAGGAATTTGTTCAAGTTCGTACTTGGCGGACAGGTATTTTGGTTTATTTGCAGGGAAGTCAGCCAGAGCGGACCATTGGTTGGCGAACAGATATTGATGGCCTGCCTATCGTCGAACAAACAGGCCTTCCTTTCGCTTCCCAGCACCAAGGTCGTATGCACGCCTGTGGCCATGATTTCCACATGACTATTGCTTTGGGCTGTCTTGAGCGAGCCCTTGAGGAGCAACCAAAGAACAATCTGCTCTTTCTGTTTCAGCCTGCTGAAGAAAATGAAGCTGGTGGCATGCTCATGTATGAGGATGGCGCTTTTGGAGACTGGTTGCCAGACCAGTTTTATGGACTCCATGTGAGACCAGATTTGAAAGTCGGCCAGATTGCGACTAATACTCATACACTCTTTGCAGGAACTTGCGAGGTGAAGATCCGTTTCAAAGGCAAAGGTGGCCACGCAGCCTTTCCACATGAAGCTAATGACGCCTTGGTGGCGGCTAGTTACTTTGTTACCCAGGTGCAGTCAGTTGTCAGCCGCAATGTTAACCCAATCGAGGGAGCAGTGGTGACCTTTGGCGTTTTTCATGCTGGAACAACCAACAATGTTATCACAGACACAGCCTTTTTGCATGGAACCATTCGGGCCTTGACTCAGGACATGAGTCTCTTGGTTCAAAAGAGGGTCAAAACAGTTGCAGAAGGGGTTGCAGCTGCCTTTGATATGGAAGTAGAAGTGGAACTCAAGCAAGGTGGTTACCTGCCCGTTGAGAACAATCCAGTCTTGGCGCGTGAACTGATGGACTTCTTTGAAGAAAAAGACGGAATCGAGTTGATTGATATCGAGCCTGCTATGACTGGTGAGGACTTTGGTTATCTCCTTTCAAAGGTTGATGGTGTTATGTTTTGGCTAGGTATTGATAGTCCCTACGCCCTTCATCACCCTCAGATGAGTCCTAAGGAAGAAGCATTAGCTATTGGGGTGGATGCGGTCTCTAGTTTCCTGAAAAAGAAGGCAGCAGAGTAGAGGGCTTGTCTATGAAAGCAGAATTACGCAAGCAAGTCTTGCAAGAAATGAAGGCTATCCCTCGAGAGCAAAAACAGGCTATGGATCAAGCTTTAACGGATCAATTTTTGAAACACCCCTTTTACCAAGAAGCCAAGCTCATCGCAAGCTACCTCTCTTTTCCTCATGAGTTTCAAACGCAGGAACTGATTGAGCAGGCGCTGAAGGACGGCAAGAAGGTTCTGATACCCAAAACCTATCCCAAGGGGCGCATGGACTTTGTGGTCTATGATCCACATCAGTTGGTAAAAACTTCCTTTGGCTTACTGGAACCACAGGGAGATTTGGAAGTAGTGGATGCCTCTCAGATTGATTTGATTCATGTTCCGGGGCTGGTTTTTACGACGGAAGGATATCGGATCGGCTATGGCGGAGGCTATTACGACCGTTATCTGAAACATTTTCCTGGTCATACTTTGAGTACGATATATCCTTGTCAAATTCAGGACTTTAGCCCTGAAAATCATGATATTCCTGTTCAGGAGGTACTGATTGATGAAAGAAATCTTTGATAGGCGTTACCCTGTGACGAGTTTCTTCCTCTTAGTGACGGCCTTGGTATTTCTACTAATGTTGGTGACCACAGGAGGAAACTTTTACAGGGCAGATACCCTATTTCGATTTGGAGCCATGTATGGGCCTGTTATTCGGCTCTTTCCCGAGCAGGTTTGGCGTCTCTTCTCTGCCATTTTTGTTCATATTGGGTGGGAGCATTTCATTGTTAATATGCTTTCGCTCTATTATCTTGGTAGGCAAGTAGAGGAGATTTTCGGTTCCAAGCAGTTTTTCTTTCTCTATCTCTTATCTGGAATGATGGGCAATCTCTTTGTTTTTGTATTTAGTCCCAAATCCTTAGCAGCAGGAGCCTCGACTTCTCTCTATGGGCTATTTGCTGCAATTATTGTTCTTCGCTATGCAACGCGTAATCCTTATATCCAGCAGTTGGGGCAATCCTATCTGACACTTTTTGTGGTTAACATTATTGGAAGTGTTCTGATTCCAGGAATCAGCCTAGCAGGCCATATCGGTGGTGCAGTCGGTGGCGCATTTCTAGCAGTTATCTTTCCAGTCCGAGGAGAAAGACGGATGTATAGCGCTAGTCAGAGACTGGTAGCGGTAGTCTTGTTCGTAGGACTCGCAGTCTTACTTCTCTACAAGGGAATGGGAATGTGAAGAAGTTGGAAGACAATTTGTGTAATGAAAAAAGATAAGGAATTTTTTGAACCTTATCTTTTTATTTTATTCCTTCTCAGCCAATTCTTTTCCCAGTTGGATGAGGTAATCCTTCAAGTCATCTTTGACTTGTGGATGCTTGAGGGCGTAGTCAATAGATGTTTTCATAAAGCCAAACTTATCCCCAACGTCGTAACGAGCTCCTGTAAATTCACGGGCGAAAACACGTTGTGTTTTATTGAGAGTATCTATAGCATCGGTAAGCTGGATTTCATTTCCAGCACCAGGAGCTTGCTTTTCGAGGATATCAAAAATCTCAGGTGTGAGAAGATAGCGACCGATGATTGCCAAATCACTTGGTGCATCTTCGGGAGCTGGTTTTTCAACGAAAGTTTCGACACTGTAGAGACCATTGATTCCTTCTCCTTGAGGAGCAATGACTCCGTATGATGAAACGTCTTCGTGTGGTACGGGCATGACAGCAATGGTTGATGCGTGTGTCTTTTCGTAATCATTCATCAGTTGTTTTGTCAAAGGAACGGCATTCTCGTCTGTGATGTCCATAAGGTCGTCACCCAGCATGACAACGAAGGGCTCATTCCCCACAAAAGCTTTGGCTTGTAAGACAGCATCTCCAAGACCACGAGGGTGAGTTTGGCGGATGAAATGAAGGCGCATACCAGTTGCTTCATCTACCAATTTTAACAAATCCGTTTTGCCTTTTTCCTTAAGATTGTATTCAAGCTCAAAGTTTGAGTCAAAGTGGTCCTCAATAGAACGTTTGGACTTACCAGTGACAACCAGAATATCTTCAATACCTGATTTGAGAGCTTCTTCCACGATAAACTGGATAGTTGGTTTGTCTACGATTGGCAACATTTCTTTGGCAAGAGCCTTGGTTGCTGGTAAAAATCGAGTTCCTAGTCCAGCAGCAGGGATGACTGCCTTTCTAACTTTTGATGTCATAAGAATCCTTTCTTTAGAGAGTTAAGACCACTCATTTTCTGCTTTAAATTCATTGTTCATGATATCATAAATGGCATCTTTGATATTGGTTCCTTGGTAGATAACTTGGTAAATGGCCTGTGTAATGGGCATATAGACTCCAAGTTCTTGGGCTAGTTCATAGGCTGCTCGGGTCGTTGAAATTCCTTCAATTACCATGCCCATATTGGCTTCTATATCAGCTAGGGATTCTCCACGACCAAGAGCATCTCCGGCTCTCCAGTTACGAGAGTGGATGGAGGTTCCCGTTACGATCAAATCTCCTACACCAGACAAGCCACTATAGGTCAATGGACTGGCACCGAGTGCTACTCCTAAGCGGGTAATTTCTGCCAAGCCTCGAGCGATGATGGCTGCCTTAGCATTGTCACCAAATCCCAAACCATGTAAAGCTCCAGCACCGACAGCAATAATATTTTTAAGAGCACCAGCAGTTTCAACTCCAATAACATCCGTATTGGTATAAAGTCGGAAGTAGTGATTACTAAAGAGTTCTTGAACGTATTGAGCTGTTTGTAAATCTTTAGAAGCAGCAGTGATTAAAGTTAGGTCACGCACAATGGTCTCTTCCGCATGACTAGGTCCTGAAACAACAACAATATCACTGCGGAGATGTTCAGGAATTTCTTCTTCAAGAATGGTTGATAATCGTTTATGGCTATCAGGTTCTAATCCCTTTGATGCGTGCATGATGATAGCCTTATGATCTAAGGTTTGTGCAACTTGTTGGGCAACAAGTCGTGTCACTTTTGTTGGGACAACAAACAAAATCGCATCTACATCTTTCAGTGCCTCTGATAAGTCGGTGTAGGCAATGATATTTTCATCTAGAACGACATCTTTAAAGTATTGTTTATTAGTATGGTGTGTATTAATTTCATTGATTTGCTCGGGAAGATTTCCCCAAATACGTACCTCGTGTCCATTGTCATTTAAGACTTGTGAAAGGGCAGTTCCCCAAGAACCAGGCCCCAAGACGGCGACGGTTTGTTTTTCCATGATTTCCTCCTTAATAGAGTCCTTTTCCTTATTCTATCATATTCTAGAGGATTTTGCACTTGCATTGCTGGGGAGTGGTGGCTTTGTTACTTGAAAAATACACAAAAATCGAGACGAAGTGATAAACTCTTAGTCTTTAGTTCTGACAGATAGTTTGATTCAGTATATGCTATAATAGAGGTAAACAACTCAGGAGGTTCTTGTAGGTTGCGAGAGTTTGGCGAAAAAATTAAAAGATTACGTTTGGCTAAAAAAATCAGTCGTTCAGAATTTTGTGGTGATGAGTCTGAATTAAGTATTCGTCAATTAATTAGAATTGAAAATGGAGAATCCAGACCAACACTAACAAAGTTAAAATATATCGCTGAACGTTTGGGGGTTGAAGATTACAAGTTGATGCCAAGTTATATAGAGTTGGATAAGGAATATCTAGAATTGAAGTATTTCTTGATGAGGACTCCTACATACGAAGATGAAACTATCGCCCAGAAGAAAGAGAGTGTTTTTGATAAGATTTTTGAAGAATATTATGATAGACTTCCTGAGGAAGAAAGGTTTATCATAGATGTTTTACAAGCATATGATGATTTTGGTTGGTGGAATGATGATAGCAATTTAGGAATGATTTTACAAGAGTATTTCGATCACATTTTGTTGAAATCAAAATATGAAGTTAACGATATTTTAATCATAAAGCTATTTTTGATAAGATTAGTACACCAAGATACAATAATAGATGAGATTGAAGTGAATACCTTCTTAGTAATAGCTGATAAAATTTTACAACAAGTTGAGATGTTTGATATTGAATATTCGTTTCTAATCAGAGATTCATTACTTTTGTTGTTAGGAATATTTGAAAAAATTGCTAATTACAGTCAATTTGAAGATATTCTTTACAAATTAAATGAAATTACCTCAAAATCATACGACTATCAGAAAAAACCAATTATTCGACTATGGGAGTGGCGCTATGCATTATTTGTAAAAAAAGATTATCCAGTAGCTGAAAATTATTTTCAAGAAGCAAAAATATTTGCTAGAATGATTGATAATAGTCATTTGATAGAACAGCTAGAAAAACAATGGCAATATGACCTCCAGGATTTTTTTAAAAATAAACATTAGAAAATAAAAAAGTGACAAAAATGTCACTAGTTAAAAAGACCGAGAGAAAGTTTTCGAAATCATAAAAACGCATGATATCAGGTGTTTAAAAACTTGATATTATGCGTTTTATCATTTAAAGAGTTATTATGTTTTTCCCTTAGATTGAGTTCGTATCGAGTTCCTTTTTATACTAATTGAGTACTTATTAGTAGATAAGTTGTTGAAATTAGTGACATTTATGACCTTGGAGAATGTGTAACATAGAAGTATAATAATCCTGTAGAAAAAATAAGGAGAGAACATATGTTAGTGCTAGTTGTTGCCATTTTTTGGATTTATAAATAATAAAGATAGAATGGGAAGGTCTATGTTAGAACTAAAAAATATTAGTAAAAGTTACGGACAAGGGACGCTAAAAAATAATGTCTTAAGAGAAATAAATTTTAAGGTAGTTGAAGGAGAATTTGTATCGATAATGGGACCATCAGGTTCGGGCAAATCGACATTTATCAATATTTTGGGACTGATTGATTCTGAATTTGAAGGAGAATATATATTAGACGGAAAAAGTATTGAGAAGTTAAATGAAAATCAACAAGCAAGTTACCGTAATCGTGATATTGGATTTGTTTTTCAACAATTTCATCTTATTGATGAATATACTGTTAAAGAAAATATTTTATTATCATTCCTATATTCTGACCAACAGCCAGATATAGAATACATTGATAGTTTATTACAAGACTTAGGACTTATAGATAAGATGAATGAGTACCCAAGTCATTTATCAGGCGGACAGAAGCAACGAGTTGCTTTAATTAGAGCTCTTGCTCATAAACCTAGATTTCTTATAGCGGATGAACCTACAGGTGCATTAGATGAGAAAAATAGGAATGAGATATTGCAAATTCTACAAAATTTGAATCATTCTGGAACGACAATTATTGTAGTAACTCACGATGAGTTTGTTGCCAGTCATTGTAGAACAAGGTATCGAATGAAAAATGGGTATCTAACATCTGAAGGAGAAGGATTACATGAAGTTTAAAAAGCTGTTAATAGATACTCTAAAGCTGTTAAAGAGGAATAAAAGACAAAGTATTCTGACATCCTTAGCCATCACAGTGGCAACATTTGTTTTATTAGTAATACTATCAAGTTCTTCCTATACAACTTCTACATTAGGTAATGATTTAAAGATAGAAGAAGACACAGCAACAATGACTTATACGCCTCAGAATATATTGGATATTAGAGGGTTTACACAGGAAGATAAACAATTGGTTGAGCAAACTATTGGAAAACATGCAAGACTTTCTTCCAGCTCTTATGCTTTGTATGCTGAAACGTATTTTAATGATTCTAAGCAGAATCTTAGTTTTCGAACATTGGGCGATTTGAATAAGAATGGTTTAGTTGTGCCTGCTTTATTAAAAGGAAGAGCATTAGAGGAACTAGATGGCGGTGTCGCTATTAGCGATAAGGCTCTCATGTCATTGACTCGAAAGGAAAATATTGAAACTTTTTTAGGAGAAACTATCAATATATCTGGAAAAGAATATCCAATTCAGGCAATATATTATGGATCAGCTGTTAATGAAAGATTACCTTCTTTATTGGTTACCAATGAAATCAAAGAGTTACTTTTAGGAGGAAGGGAATATTTTGATGAATTAGTAGTAGAAACTAATCAGTTGGAGAATATTAATAAGGCTTTATCTGCTTTAGATACTTATGGAATATTCCGCAAGGAAGGAACTTATGGATATATAGATAATAGAAGGGTATATGAGGAAACAAAGGCCCAAGCTACTACAATATTAAATTTCATTGCACTGTTATCAAGCATTTCAATTTTTGTAGCTGGTTTTGGGGTTATGAATGCTATGTTGTCTTCTGTTAGCGAACGTAGCAAGGAGATAGCCATTCGTCGAGCTTTAGGGGCTAAAAAATCTGATATTTATCAATCGTATATGATGGAGGGGATTCTTTTATCGCTTCTGGGAGCTATAACTGGTATTGGAGTAGCGATATTATTTGTTGTTTTAATGAACATGAGTGGTTTTGTTACGACATTAACTCTGGATCATATTTTGATTACTCTATTCACAACGGGTGTATTTGGAATTGTATTTAGTATTATGCCTGCAATGGTTGCAGCAAATAAAAATGTTATTGAGGGTCTAAGGTAATGATGGATGTGAATTTAAAGGAGATAGAATGAAATTTACAAAAATAGATAGAGTATTTTCTCTATTGCTAATTGTGGAATTTACAATATGTTTTTTTACACTAGATAATTTTAATCTTTTTCAATTTATGCTGTTTGTACAAATTATACCATCAATATTATTAGCTTTGTTATCGGGAAGTATTTCTTCTAGAAGTAAGCACAGCTGGGTGTTATTAATTATTTTTGGAATAATCTATGCTTTAATGATGTTTGGAATTTTCAGGGTTACTCCTATGACGCTTATAGAACAAAATACGATTCGATCTGAAACTTCCGTATTTACATTCAATAGAAATTTACAGTTAGGAACTTATTTTGGATTTTTCCTACAGGAATTCTTACTAGGAGCTTTTATTTGCACTATTTCAAAATGTTTTGGGAGAATTAAACAGGGGAAATTTTAATGAAGCCTGCATTAAAAAGAAGAATTGCTTCTGCAGTTATTTAGAAAATTATATTATTGAAATGGTGTAACATTTGGAGAAAATTATTTTTGAACGAAAAAGATTTGAGTATATCAGTCCTAAAAGAAAGCAAGTAAAGGACTTTATGATTCTAAAAAATTTCATGTCTAAGACAATTCAAGTTGAAATTAGAGTGGAGGACTACTTGTTAGACCTTCTTATTTTAAAAGAGATGAGTACAGAATTTTATAATTTAGATTTTCTTTCTTTGCCCTATGATGTCAATATAGATGTGAAAGAAGTTGTAGAGGATGTTGATTTAACAGTCTATAAGAATAGTAAATATAGGGAGTTTAATTTCTTTAAAAATATTTGTAAATGATATTTTTGAAAGTTTATCCATCCTTATATTAGAATTACTACAACCAGTTTTCAACACTTGTTTCAATTGAACATACTAAAAACCGAGCCTAAGTATTAAACTCTTAGTCTCGGTTTTGATATTCCTTAAGTAATAGCTAGGTTTATTTCAATTGATCTGTAATGTCTTTTGATAGCAACATTCCCAGATGATAAGTTTTATTGATGTAAGCAATGACATCATTGATATTTTCAGTCGTGTGAATTTTTTCTTTGATGTCAGCTCTAAATGTTTCATCCTTCAAAAGTTGTTCTTGGTAGAGCCTTTGAAGTCTCTCCTTCTCGTACTTATTGAGCAGAAAAAGGAAAACCAAGCTAATTACAACGAGGATATAAGCATATTGGCTCATAGGAAATCTCCCTGTATGATAAAGAAGTAGTAGTGAGTAGATTGAATTAGTGAAGCGCCTAACCAAATCCCTGATAGGGTTTGACATTTGTTACTTAGATTGCCTTGCATTCTAGTGACTTGAAGATTAGCACCGGCCACTAAGCCAATTAATAGATTTGGTTGATCAATTTAGTGAGGCGTTTAGGCAAGTGTCTCTGGTTACGACGTAAAGAAACATAAATCGATAATATTTATGTTTCTTTACTAGTGAAGCGCCTGACCAAATACCTGATAGGATTTGGCGTTAGTTACTTAGACTAGTTTACAATAAAGTGATTAAAAGATTACGACATGAGCCTAACCAAATCGATATTATTTGGTTAGGTGAATTAGTGAAGCAGTTAGCTAGTCCGCATATAAGCGGCTAGCGTCTAACAATTAGGAACTTTAGTTCCAATAACTTTAAGATTACGACGTTTTAGGACATAAATCGATCATATTTATGTCCTAAAACTAGTGAAGCGCCTAGCCAAATCTCCGACAAGATTTGGTCTTAATTACCTAGACTGCTTTTTAATCAAGTAACTTGAAGATTACGACATGAACCAAACCAAATCGATATTATTTGGTTTGGTGAATTAGTGAAGCGTTTAGGCAATTCGCCATATAGCGATTGCCGTCAAGAGACTAGGAACTTTAGTTCCAGTCTCTTGTAACGATTTACATCTTCTCAGGTGCTTCTACTCCAAGCAAGCGAAGGGCTTCTTTGAGAACGACTGCTGTTGCGTAGCTGAGGGCTAGACGGCTGTCGCGTTCTGGATTTTCGTCTAGGATACGTGTATGTGCATAGTACTTGTTGAAGGCTTGAGCCAGACTAATTGCAAATTTAGCAATGATAGAAGGTTCAAAGTTATCCGCCGCACGGTTGATAATACGTGGGAAGTCTTGGATGAGTTTGATGATTTCCCAACTTTCAGCATCATTCAAGCTATAGTTGCCAGCTGTTTCTGGTTTGAAATCGGCTTTGCGTAAGATAGATTGGATACGAGCGTAGGCGTATTGAACGTAAGGTCCAGTTTCTCCCTCGAAGGATACCATAGCTTCTAGATCGAAATCATACCCATTTGTACGGTCGGTCTTGAGGTCATAGAATTTAATGGCTCCGACCCCAACAGCATGCGCTACTTGGTCTTTGTTTTCCAGTTCAGGATTTTTAGCTTCAATTTGGGCTTTGGCACGACTAACGGCCTCTGCAACAGTAGGCTCTAGCAAGATAACATTCCCTTTACGAGTAGAGAGTTTCTTTCCTTCCTTTGTAACTAAACCAAAAGGAACGTGGGTAATGTCGTCACTCCAGTCGTAGCCCATCTCTTGCAAGACAGCTTTGAGCTGTTTAAAGTGGGCAGATTGCTCTTGACCAACTACGTAGATAGATTTAGCAAATTGGTATTCGTTTTTACGGTAAAGGGCTGCGGCCAAATCACGTGTGATATAGAGAGTTGCTCCATCAGATTTCTTGATAAGGGCTGGATGTTCAATTCCATATTTCTCAAGATTCACAACTTGGGCACCTTCTGACTCAACAAGAAGTCCTTTTTCAGAAAGAATGTCTACAACTGCATCCATCTTATCGTTGTAGAAAGCCTCTCCGTTGTAGCTGTCAAATTCGACTTGCAATTCATTGTAAAGGCGGTTAAATTCCACTAAACTTTCATCACGGAACCATTGCCAAAGTGCGAGAGCTTCCTCGTCTCCATTTTCAAGTTTACGGAACCATTCGCGCGCTTCTTCATCCAAGCTAGGGTCATTTTCAGCTTCAGCATTGATACGAACGTAGAGTTTAAGAAGTTCATCGATTGGATGAGCTTTCACAGCTTCTTCGTCGCCCCATTTTTTGTAGGCAACAATCAGCATCCCAAACTGTTTACCCCAGTCTCCCAAATGGTTGACCTTGACTGTTTGATAACCGATTTTTTGGAAAATATGTGATAAGCTATCTCCGATAACAGTTGAGCGCAGGTGACCGATAGAAAATGGTTTAGCGATATTGGGACTAGACATATCGATAACAACATTTTCTTGTTTGCCAATAGTTTGATCAGCATAGTGTTCTTTTTCAGTGATAACAGCTTGCAATACTTGAGCAGAAATGGCAGATTTATCAAGGAAAAAGTTGACGTAAGGTCCTGTTGCAACAACCTTTTCAAAGGCTTGGCTGTTAATCTTTTCAGCCAGTTCAGCCGCAATCATTTGAGGTGCCTTACGTTCGGCTTTTGCAAGTGAAAAAGCAGGGAAAGCAATGTCTCCCATTTCTGAGTTTTTAGGGGTTTCCAGTAAATTTAAAATAGCCTCTTGGTCTAGGCTATCAATGACGCTAGCCAATTCGCTAGCAATCAATTCTTTTGTATTCATTAAGAGCTCCTTTTTGGACTTTTCTACTATTTTATCACAATTTTAAAGAAAGAAGAAAAAATTTTTGAAATCTCCTATTTTTTTGGTATAATATAGTTATAAAAATAGTTATAAATATTCACATAAGAGGATTTTATGAGAAAAAGAGATCGTCATCAGTTAATAAAAAAAATGATTACTGAGGAGAAATTAAGTACACAAAAAGAAATTCAAGATCGGTTGGAGGCGCACAATGTTTTTGTGACGCAGACAACCCTGTCTCGTGATTTGCGCGAAATCGGCTTGACCAAGGTCAAGAAAAATGATATGGTGTATTATGTACTAGCAAATGAGACAGAAAAGATTGATTTGGTGGAATTTTTGTCTCATCATTTAGAAGGTGTTGCAAGAGCAGAGTTTACCTTGGTGCTTCATACCAAACTGGGAGAAGCCTCTGTTTTGGCAAATATTGTAGATGCAAACAAGGATGAATGGATTTTAGGAACAGTTGCTGGTGCCAATACCTTATTGGTCATTTGTCGAGACCAGCACGTTGCCAAACTCATGGAAGATCGTTTGCTAGATTTGATGAAAGATAAGTAAGGTCTTGGGAGTTGCTCTCAAGACTTATTTTTGACAAGGAGAGACGGAAAATGGCGACAGAAAAGCTATCACCCGGCATGCAACAGTATGTGGATATTAAAAAGCAATATCCAGATGCTTTTTTGCTCTTTCGTATGGGTGATTTTTATGAATTATTTTATGAGGATGCGGTCAATGCTGCGCAGATTCTGGAAATTTCCTTAACGAGTCGCAACAAGAATGCCGACAATCCGATTCCTATGGCGGGTGTTCCCTATCATTCTGCCCAACAGTACATTGATGTCTTGATTGAGCAGGGTTATAAGGTGGCTATCGCAGAGCAGATGGAAGATCCTAAACAAGCAGTTGGGGTTGTGAAACGAGAGGTTGTTCAGGTCATTACGCCAGGGACAGTGGTCGATAGCAGTAAGCCAGACAGTCAGAATAATTTTTTGGTTGCCATAGACCGCGAAGGCAATCAATTTGGTCTAGCTTATATGGACCTGGTGACGGGTGACTTTTATGTGACAGGTCTTTTGGATTTCACGCTGGTTTGTGGGGAAATCCGTAATCTCAAGGCGCGAGAAGTGGTGCTGGGCTATGACTTGTCTGAGGAAGAGGAACAAATCCTTAGTCGTCAGATGAATCTGGTACTTTCCTATGAAAAAGAAAGCTTTGAAGACCTTCATTTACTGGATTCACGATTGGCATCTGTGGAGCAAGCGGCATCTAGTAAGTTGCTCCAGTATGTCCATCGAACCCAGATGAGGGAATTGAATCACCTCAAACCTGTTATCCGCTATGAAATCAAAGATTTCTTGCAGATGGATTATGCGACCAAGGCTAGTCTGGATTTGGTTGAGAATGCCCGTTCAGGCAAGAAGCAAGGCAGTCTTTTCTGGCTTTTGGATGAAACCAAGACGGCTATGGGCATGCGGCTCTTGCGTTCTTGGATTCATCGTCCTTTGATTGATAAGGAACGAATCATCCAACGTCAAGAGGTGGTGCAGGTCTTTCTCGACCATTTCTTTGAGCGCAGTGATTTGACAGACAGTCTCAAGGGTGTTTATGACATTGAGCGCTTGGCTAGTCGGGTTTCTTTTGGCAAAACCAATCCCAAGGATCTCTTGCAGTTGGCGACTACCTTATCCAGTGTGCCACGGATTCGAGCGATTTTAGAGGGAATGGAGCAGTCTGCTCTGTCTTATCTCATCGCACAACTGGATGGAATCCCTGAGTTGGAGAGTTTGATTAGCGCAGCGATTGCTCCTGAAGCTCCTCATGTGATTACGGAAGGTGGCATTATCCGCACTGGATTTGATGAGACCTTAGACAAGTACCGTCGTGTGCTCAGAGAAGGGACTGGCTGGATTGCTGAAATTGAAGCAAAGGAGCGAGAAAACTCTGGTATCAGCACGCTTAAGATTGACTACAATAAGAAGGATGGCTACTATTTTCATGTGACCAATTCTCAACTGGGAAATGTGCCAGCCCATTTTTTCCGCAAGGCGACGCTGAAAAACTCAGAACGTTTTGGAACCGAAGAATTGGCCCGTATCGAAGGCGACATGCTGGAGGCGCGTGATAAGTCAGCCAACCTAGAGTACGAAATCTTTATGCGTATTCGTGAGGAAGTCAGCAAGTACATCCAACGTTTACAAGCTCTAGCCCAAGGAATTGCGACAGTTGATGTCCTGCAAAGTCTCGCAGTTGTTGCTGAAACCCAGCATTTGATTCGACCAGAGTTCGGAGAGGATTCGCGAATTGATATCCAGAAAGGGCGCCATGCTGTCGTTGAAAAGGTTATGGGGGCTCAGACCTATATTCCCAATACGATTCAGATGGCAGAAGCTACCAGTATTCAACTGATTACAGGGCCCAACATGAGCGGAAAGTCAACCTACATGCGTCAGTTAGCCATGACGGCGGTTATGGCTCAGTTGGGTTCTTATGTACCAGCAGAAAGCGCCCATTTACCGATTTTTGATGCGATTTTTACCCGTATCGGAGCAGCAGATGACTTGGTTTCAGGTCAGTCAACCTTTATGGTAGAGATGATGGAGGCCAACAATGCCATTTCGCATGCGACCAAAAATTCCTTGATTCTTTTTGATGAATTGGGACGGGGAACTGCAACTTATGACGGGATGGCTCTTGCCCAGTCCATCATCGAATACATCCATGAGCACATCGGAGCCAAGACTCTTTTTGCGACCCACTACCATGAGTTGACTAGTCTGGAGTCTAGCTTGGAACACTTGGTCAATGTCCACGTGGCAACTTTGGAGCAGGATGGGCAGGTTACCTTCCTTCACAAGATTGAACCAGGACCAGCCGATAAATCCTACGGTATCCATGTTGCCAAGATTGCTGGTTTGCCAGCAGACCTTTTAGCAAGGGCGGATAAGATTTTGACTCAGCTAGAGAGTCAAGGAACAGAAAGTCCTGCTCCCATGAGACAAACAAGTGCCGTCACTGAACAGATTTCACTCTTTGATACAGCAGAAGAGCATCCTATCCTAGCAGAATTGTCTAAACTGGATGTTTACAATATGACACCTATGCAGGCTATGAATGTCTTAGTCGAGTTAAAACAGAAACTATAAAGAGAAAATTACTAGTCATTCTAGCTGTATCAAGGAGACTTCTTTGACAATCCCCCACTTTTTTGCTAGAATAACATCACACAAACAGAATGAGAAGGAGCTGACACATTGTCGCTCCCTTTTGTCTATTTTTTAAGGAGAAAGTATGCTAATTCAGAAAATAAAAACCTACAAGTGGCAGGCCTTAGCTTCGCTTCTGATGACAGGCTTGATGGTTGCTAGTTCACTTCTGCAACCGCGTTATCTGCAGGAAGTGTTAGACGCCCTCCTTGCTGGAAAATATGAAGCTATTTATAGTATCGGGGCTTGGTTAATTGGTGTGGCCCTGGTTGGTCTGGTTGCTGGTGGGCTCAATGTTGTCCTCGCAGCCTATATTGCCCAAGGAGTTTCATCTGATCTTCGGGAGGATGCCTTCCGTAAAATCCAAACCTTTTCTTATGCCAATATTGAACAATTTAATGCGGGAAATCTAGTCGTTCGCATGACAAATGATATCAACCAGATTCAGAACGTCGTCATGATGACCTTTCAAATTCTTTTCAGACTTCCTCTCTTGTTCATCGGTTCGTTTATTCTGGCGGTTCAAACCTTACCTTCTCTGTGGTGGGTGATTGTTCTCATGGTAATCTTAATTTTTGGCTTGACTGCCGTCATGATGGGAATGATGGGGCCTCGTTTTGCCAAGTTTCAAACCCTTCTTGAACGCATCAATGCCATTGCCAAGGAAAATTTGCGTGGCGTTCGTGTGGTCAAGTCCTTTGTCCAAGAAAAAGAGCAGTTTGCTAAGTTTACGGAGGTTTCAGACGAGCTACTCGGTCAAAATCTTTACATTGGTTATGCCTTTTCAGTAGTGGAACCCTTTATGATGTTGGTCGGTTATGGGGCGGTATTCCTCTCTATTTGGTTAGTTGCAGGGATGGTTCAGTCGGATCCGTCAGTTGTTGGCTCCATTGCTTCCTTTGTCAATTACCTAAGCCAGATTATCTTTACCATTGTTATGGTTGGATTTTTGGGAAATTCTGTCAGTCGTGCCATGATTTCTATGCGTCGTATTCGAGAAATTCTTGACGCAGAGCCAGCCATGACCTTCAAGGATGTACCAGATGAAGAGTTGGTTGGAAGTCTTAGCTTTGAAAATGTAACCTTTACCTATCCAATGGACAAGGAACCGATGCTGAAAGATGTGAGCTTTACTATCGAGCCTGGTCAGATGGTTGGTGTCGTTGGAGCGACTGGTGCAGGAAAATCAACCTTGGCTCAATTGATTCCACGTCTCTTTGACCCACAGGAAGGGGCTATCAAAATCGGAGGGAGGGATATTCGAGAAGTGAGTGAAGGGACCCTGCGTAAAGCTGTCTCTATCGTTCTCCAACGAGCCATTCTCTTTAGTGGAACGATTGCAGATAACCTGAGACAGGGCAAAGGAGATGCTACTCTATTTGAAATGGAGCGCGCAGCCAATATTGCCCAAGCCAGTGAATTCATTCATCGTATGGAGAAAACCTTTGAAAGTCCAGTTGAGGAACGGGGAACCAATTTCTCAGGTGGGCAAAAACAAAGGATGTCGATTGCGCGTGGGATTGTCAGCAATCCACGTATTCTGATTTTTGACGATTCGACCTCGGCCTTGGATGCCAAATCAGAGCGTCTAGTGCAAGAAGCCTTGAATAAGGACTTGAAGGGGACGACAACCATTATCATCGCGCAAAAGATTAGCTCGGTTGTTCATGCAGATAAAATCTTGGTTCTAGATCAAGGGCGATTGATTGGTCAAGGCACGCATGCAGACTTGGTTGCCAACAATGATGTTTACCGTGAAATCTATGAAACACAGAAAGGAAAGGAGGAGTAAAATGAAGACAGTTCAATTTTTTTGGAATTATTTTAAAGTCTATAAGCTATCATTTGTAGTTGTCATACTGATGATTGTTCTGGCGACTCTTGCCCAAGCTCTCTTTCCGGTATTTTCTGGACAAGCAGTGACGCAGTTAGCTAATTTAGTTCAAGCTTATCAAGATGGCAATCCAGAACTTGTTTGGCAAAGCCTATCAGGAATCATGATCAATCTTGGCCTGCTGGTTTTGGTTCTTTTTATCTCTAGTGTCATATACATGTGTCTCATGACGCGCGTGATTGCAGAATCGACCAACGAGATGCGCAAAGGCCTCTTCGGTAAGCTTGCTCGCTTGACGGTTTCTTTCTTTGACCGCCGACAAGATGGCGATATCCTGTCTCGTTTTACCAGTGATTTGGATAATATCCTCCAAGCCTTTAACGAAAGCTTGATTCAGGTCATGAGTAATATTGTTTTATACATTGGTCTGATTCTTGTCATGTTTTCGAGAAATGTGACGCTGGCTCTCATCACCATTGCCAGCACACCAGTGGCCTTCCTCATGCTGATTTTCATCGTGAAAATGGCACGCAAATACACCAATCTCCAGCAGAAAGAGGTAGGGAAGCTCAACGCCTATATGGACGAGAGTATTTCAGGCCAAAAAGCCGTGATTGTGCAAGGAATTCAAGAGGATATGATGGCAGGATTTCTTGAACAAAATGAGCGCGTGCGCAAGGCAACCTTTAAAGGAAGAATGTTCTCAGGAATTCTTTTCCCTGTCATGAATGGGATGAGTCTGGTTAATACAGCCATTGTCATCTTTGCTGGTTCAGCTGTACTTTTGAATGATAAGTCTATTGAAACAAGTACAGCCCTCGGTTTGATTGTTATGTTTGCCCAATTTTCTCAGCAGTACTACCAGCCTATTATTCAAGTTGCGGCTAGTTGGGGAAGCCTTCAGTTAGCCTTTACAGGTGCTGAACGGATTCAGGAAATGTTTGACGCAGAGGAAGAAATCCGACCTAAGAAGGCGCCGATCTTTACTAAGTTGCAAGAAGGTGTTGAAATCAGTCATATTGATTTTTCATACCTGCCTGATAAACCTATTTTGAAAGATGTCAGCATTTCTGCCCCTAAAGGCCAGATGACAGCGGTTGTCGGGCCGACAGGGTCAGGGAAAACGACTATTATGAACCTCATCAATCGCTTTTATGATGTTGATGCTGGTGGGATTTATTTTGATGGGAAAGATATTCGTGACTATGACTTAGATAGTCTCAGAAGTAAGGTGGGAATTGTCTTGCAAGATTCGGTCTTGTTTAGTGGAACGATTCGAGACAATATTCGTTTCGGTGTGCCAGATGCTAGTCAAGAAATGGTTGAGGCAGCAGCCAAGGCAACCCATATTCATGACTATATCGAAAGCTTACCTGACAAATACGACACTCTTATCGATGATGACCAGAGCATCTTCTCAACAGGACAGAAACAATTGATTTCCATCGCTCGAACCCTGATGACAGATCCAGAAGTTCTCATTCTAGATGAAGCAACTTCAAACGTAGATACGGTGACAGAAAGTAAGATTCAGCATGCCATGGAGGCGGTTGTAGCAGGCAGAACCAGTTTCGTCATTGCCCATCGTTTGAAGACCATCCTCAATGCAGACCAGATTATTGTCCTCAAAGATGGAGAAGTCATTGAACGTGGTAACCACCATGAACTCTTGAAGTTAGGTGGATTTTACTCAGAACTCTATCACAATCAATTTGTTTTCGAATAAGAAAGAAGTTGTCCTATGTGGGCAGCTTTTTCTTGTCCATAAAAAATTTTTATCACAGCCTTAAAAAAAACATATTAGACGAAAGGCGTTTTGAGTGATATGATAGGACTATCGTTATACTCAATGAAAATCAAAGAGCAAACTAGGAAGCTAGCCGTAGGTTGCTCAAA
>NZ_JUQO01000142.1 GCF_001074635.1 Streptococcus mitis | reverse complement strand
GTTCTCAATCACACCTCCTATTCAAGTAGTTAGATCACTAACTTAATGACATTGACCTTAGGGTCTTTTTTCTTTTACTGTAGATATAAAATCATTTGAAAAATAGAGTAAATATCCGCTGATACAGTATTCTGCTTTTACACTTGGGCTGAAATATGATAAAATAGAGTATCAACTAGTTGAGGTAAAAAGGATGACTGTAAAAATTAATACAAAAGATGGTCAAATCGAACTAACAGATGAAGTGATTGCAACCGTCGTAGGTGGAGCAGCAACTGAGATTTTTGGTGTGGTCGGTATGGCTAGTAAAAATGCCCTCAAAGATAATTTCCAAGCCCTTCTAGGTAAGGAAAATTATTCCAAAGGTGTCGTCGTAAAGGCGGCCGAAGATGGCAGTATTGCAGTTGATGTATATACCGTGTTGAGCTACGGAACAAAGATTAGCGAAGTGTCAAAAAACATTCAAGAGCGTGTTCGTTTTAGCTTGGAAAACCAGCTTGGAATTACTGCTCAGACTGTAAATGTCTACATTCAAAATATCAAAGTTGTAGGAGAATAACCGTGTCAAAAATTACTACTAGCTTATTTCAAGAAATGGTGCAGGCTGCATCAACTCGCTTGAATAAGCAAGCTGAATATGTCAATTCATTAAACGTCTTCCCAGTTCCAGATGGAGATACTGGAACAAACATGGGAATGACCATTGAAAATGGTGCTAAAGAAGTTGCAGACAAGCCAGCTTCTACAGTTGGAGAGGTAGCGAGCATTCTTGCCAAAGGGCTTTTGATGGGTGCGCGTGGGAACTCAGGAGTTATTACGTCTCAGCTTTTCCGTGGATTCTCACAAGCTATCAAGGATAAAGATGAGTTAACAGGTCAAGACTTGGCCCTTGCCTTCCAATCAGGTGTGGAAGTTGCCTATAAGGCCGTTATGAAACCAGTTGAAGGAACGATTTTGACAGTTTCACGTGGAGCTGCTATCGGTGCTAAGAAAAAAGCTGAGCAGACAGATGACGCTGTTGAAGTCATGCGTGCAGCCTTAGAAGGTGCTAAAACCGCTCTAGCTAAAACACCAGACATGCTTCCAGTATTGAAAGAAGTTGGTGTTGTGGACTCGGGTGGTCAAGGATTGGTCTTCATCTACGAAGGTTTCCTTTCAGCCCTTACTGGTGAATATATTGCATCTGAGGACTTTGTAGCCACTCCTGCTAACATGAGTGAGATGATCAATGCAGAGCACCACAAGTCTGTAGCTGGTCACGTAGCGACTGAGGATATTACGTTTGGTTACTGTACTGAAATCATGGTAGCTCTTAAGCAAGGTCCAACCTATGCCAAAGATTTTGACTACGACGAATTCCGAAACTACTTGAATGAGCTTGGGGATTCTCTCCTCGTTGTTAACGATGATGAAATTGTCAAAGTCCATGTCCATACAGAAGATCCAGGACTTGTTATGCAAGAAGGTCTCAAATATGGTAGCTTGGTCAAGGTAAAAGTTGACAATATGCGTAACCAACACGAAGCACAGGTTGAGAAAGAAGCTGCTCAAGTTAGCAAACCAGCTGAAGAAAAAGAGTATGCTTTGATTGCTGTAGTGGCTGGTAAAGGTCTAGCAGATATCTTCCGTTCTCAAGGTGTAGATTATGTTATCGAAGGCGGTCAAACCATGAACCCTTCAACAGAAGACTTTATCAAGGCTGTTGAACAGGTCAATGCTCGTAATATTATCTTCCTGCCAAACAACAAAAATATCTTCATGGCAGCTCAATCTGCAGCAGAAGTTTTGGAACAACCAGCAGTAGTGGTGGAAGCTCGCACTCTTCCTCAAGGTTTGACAAGTCTTCTTGCCTTTGATCCAAGCAAGTCTATCGAAGAAAACCAAGAGCGTATGACTGCTGCTCTTAGCGATGTCGTTAGCGGAAGCGTCACAACAGCTGTTCGTGATACAACCATTGATGGTTTAGAAATTCATGAAAATGATAATCTTGGTATGGTGGATGGGAAAATCCTCGTGTCAAACCCTGATATGCACCAAACCTTGACAGAAACCTTGAAACATATGTTGGATGAAGATAGTGAAATCGTAACCTTCTATGTCGGTGAAGACGGAAGCGAAGAACTTGCCAATGAAATTGCCCAAGAAATCGCAGAAGAATTCGAAGATGTTGAAGTAGAGATTCACCAAGGCCAACAACCAGTTTACCCATACCTATTTAGTGTAGAATAAGATTAATGAAGGACTGAGAAATCAGTTCTTTTTTTCTTTTTAAATAATGAAATCGGTATCTTTTAAATAAAAACCAAAATAACATTCATAAATAAACGTTAAAATAGAAAATTCAGAAAATTTCTTCTTTTGTCTTGAAAAATTTTGAAAAAGTGGTATGATAGTAACAAGTTATTTTTAAGAGGAAAGAAAGGGGAACAATGGAGAAAATCAGTTTAGAATCTCCTAAGACGGGGTCTGACCTAGTTTTGGAAACACTTCGTGATTTAGGAATTGATACCATCTTTGGTTATCCTGGTGGTGCGGTCTTGCCTTTTTATGATGCGATATATAATTTTAAAGGCATTCGCCACATTCTAGGGCGCCATGAGCAAGGTTGTTTGCATGAAGCTGAAGGTTATGCCAAATCAACTGGAAAGTTGGGTGTTGCTGTCGTCACTAGTGGACCAGGAGCAACAAATGCCATTACAGGGATTGCGGATGCCATGAGCGATAGCGTTCCCCTTTTGGTCTTTACAGGTCAGGTGGCGCGAGCAGGGATTGGGAAGGATGCTTTTCAGGAGGCAGACATCGTGGGAATTACCATGCCAATCACTAAGTACAATTATCAAGTTCGTGAGACAGCTGATATTCCTCGTATTATTACGGAAGCTGTCCATATTGCAACTACAGGTCGACCAGGGCCAGTTGTCATTGACCTACCTAAAGACGTATCTGCTTTAGAAACGGACTTCATCTATTCACCAGAAGTGAACCTACCAAGCTATCAGCCGACTCTTGAGCCAAATGATATGCAAATCAAGAAAATCTTGAAGCAATTATCCAAGGCTAAAAAGCCAGTCTTGCTAGCTGGTGGTGGGATTAGTTATGCTGAGGCTGCGGCAGAATTAAATGAATTTGCAGAACGTTATCAAATTCCAGTGGTAACCAGCCTTTTGGGTCAAGGAACGATTGCAACGAGTCATCCACTCTTCCTTGGAATGGGAGGAATGCACGGATCATTCGCAGCTAATATTGCCATGACAGAAGCTGATTTTATGATTAGTATTGGTTGTCGTTTCGATGACCGCTTGACGGGGAATCCTAAAACCTTCGCTAAGAATGCTAAGGTTGCTCACATTGATATTGACCCAGCCGAGATTGGCAAGATTATCAGTGCAGATATTCCTGTAGTTGGAGATGCTAAGAAAGCCTTGCAAATGTTGTTGGCTGAACCGACAGTTCATAACAATACTGAAAAATGGATTGAGAAAGTTACTAAAGACAAGAACCGTGTTCGTTCTTATGATAAGAAAGAACGTGTGGTTCAGCCGCAAGCTGTTATTGAACGAATTGGTGAATTGACGAACGGAGATGCCATTGTAGTAACAGACGTTGGTCAACACCAAATGTGGACAGCCCAGTATTATCCCTATCAAAACGAACGTCAGTTAGTGACTTCAGGTGGTTTGGGAACCATGGGATTCGGAATTCCAGCAGCAATTGGAGCTAAAATTGCTAACCCAGATAAGGAAGTAGTCTTGTTTGTTGGGGATGGTGGTTTCCAAATGACCAACCAGGAATTGGCGATTTTGAACATTTACAAGGTGCCAATCAAGGTGGTTATGCTGAACAACCACTCACTTGGAATGGTTCGTCAGTGGCAGGAATCCTTCTATGAAGGTAGAACATCTGAGTCAGTCTTTGATACCCTTCCAGATTTCCAATTGATGGCACAAGCTTACGGTATTAAAAACTATAAATTTGACAATCCTGAGACCTTGGATCAAGACCTTGAAGTCATCACTGAGGATGTTCCTATGCTAATCGAGGTAGATATTTCTCGTAAGGAACAGGTGTTACCAATGGTACCAGCTGGTAAGAGTAATCATGAGATGTTGGGGGTGAAGTTCCATGCGTAGAATGTTAACAGCAAAACTACAAAATCGTTCAGGAGTCCTCAATCGCTTTACTGGCGTTCTGTCTCGTCGCCAGGTTAATATCGAAAGCATCTCTGTTGGAGCAACAGAAGATCCGAATGTATCGCGTATCACCATTATTATTGATGTAGCTTCACATGATGAGGTGGAGCAAATTATCAAACAGCTCAATCGTCAAATTGATGTGATTCGCATTCGAGATATTACAGACAAGCCTCATTTGGAGCGCGAGGTGATTTTGGTTAAGATGTCAGCGCCAGCTGAGAAGCGAGCTGAGATTTTAGCGATTATTCAACCTTTCCGTGCAACGGTGGTAGATGTAGCGCCAAGCTCGATTACCATTCAGATGACAGGAAATGCTGAAAAGAGTGAAGCTCTATTGCGAGTCATTCGACCATACGGTATTCGCAATATCGCTCGTACGGGTGCAACTGGATTTACCCGCGATTAAAAATCCAACTTAAATTTGTTAAACCAGCCTAAAAGGCAATAAATAATAGAAAAGAGAGAAAAAACTATGGCAGTTCAAATGGAATACGAAAAAGATGTTAAAGTAGCAGCACTTGACGGTAAAAAAATCGCCGTTATTGGTTATGGTTCACAAGGACATGCGCACGCTCAAAACTTGCGTGACTCAGGTCGTGATGTCATCATCGGTGTACGTCCAGGTAAATCTTTTGACAAAGCAAAAGAAGATGGATTTGACACTTACACAGTAGCAGAAGCAACTAAATTGGCTGACGTTATCATGATTTTGGCACCAGACGAAATCCAACAGGAATTGTACGAAGCAGAAATCGCTCCAAACTTGGAAGCTGGAAATGCAGTTGGATTTGCTCATGGTTTCAATATCCACTTTGAGTTTATCAAAGTTCCTGCGGATGTAGATGTCTTTATGTGTGCTCCTAAAGGACCAGGACACTTGGTGCGTCGTACTTATGAAGAAGGATTTGGTGTTCCAGCTCTTTACGCAGTATATCAAGATGCAACAGGAAATGCTAAAAACATTGCTATGGACTGGTGTAAAGGTGTTGGAGCAGCACGTGTAGGTCTTCTTGAAACAACTTACAAAGAAGAAACTGAAGAAGATTTGTTTGGTGAACAAGCTGTACTTTGTGGTGGTTTGACTGCCCTTATCGAAGCAGGTTTCGAAGTTTTGACAGAAGCAGGTTACGCTCCAGAATTGGCTTACTTTGAAGTTCTTCACGAAATGAAATTGATCGTTGATTTGATCTACGAAGGTGGATTCAAGAAAATGCGTCAATCTATTTCAAACACTGCTGAATACGGTGACTATGTATCAGGTCCACGTGTAATCACTGAACAAGTTAAAGAAAATATGAAGGCTGTCTTGGCAGACATCCAAAATGGTAAATTTGCAAATGACTTTGTAAACGACTATAAAGCTGGACGTCCAAAATTGACTGCTTACCGTGAACAAGCAGCTAACCTTGAAATTGAAAAAGTTGGTGCAGAATTGCGTAAAGCAATGCCATTCGTTGGTAAAAACGACGATGATGCATTCAAAATCTATAACTAATTGATAGAAATTAAGGTGAAGGCGAGTTGGGGGACTAACTCGCTTTTATAATCAATTCAGCTTTCTTTTAAGAGGATGGATTGAGATAAGTATGAAATAGTCTAGGAGAAAAAGATGTTAAGTTCAAAAGATATCATCAAGGCTCACAAGGTCTTGAATGGTGTGGTCGTCAATACACCGCTTGATTATGACCATTATTTATCGGAGAAGTATGGTGCTAAGATTTATTTGAAAAAAGAAAATGCCCAACGTGTTCGTTCTTTTAAAATTCGTGGTGCCTATTATGCTATTTCTCAGCTCAGCAAGGAAGAGCGTGAACGTGGAGTAGTCTGCGCTTCTGCGGGAAATCATGCGCAGGGAGTAGCCTATACCTGTAATGAAATGAAAATTCCTGCTACTATTTTTATGCCCATTACTACTCCGCAACAAAAAATTGGTCAAGTTCGCTTTTTTGGTGGGGATTTCGTAACCATTAAACTAGTTGGAGATACCTTTGATGCCTCAGCTAAAGCAGCTCAAGAATTTACAGTCTCTGAAAATCGTACCTTTATTGATCCTTTTGATGATGCCCATGTTCAAGCTGGTCAAGGGACAGTTGCTTATGAGATTTTAGAAGAAGCTCGAAAAGAATCGATTGATTTTGATGCTGTCTTGGTTCCTGTTGGTGGTGGCGGTCTCATTGCTGGGGTTTCTACCTATATCAAGGAAACAAGTCCAGAAATTGAAGTCATTGGGGTAGAGGCTAATGGAGCGCGTTCCATGAAGGCTGCCTTTGAAGCTGGTGGTCCAGTTAAACTCAAAGAAATTGACAAATTTGCGGATGGGATTGCTGTACAAAAGGTAGGTCAATTGACCTATGAAGCAACTCGTCAACATGTTCAAACTTTGGTAGGTGTCGATGAGGGATTGATTTCTGAAACCTTGATTGACCTCTACTCTAAGCAAGGGATTGTCGCAGAACCTGCTGGAGCGGCTAGTATCGCCTCTCTAGAGGTGTTGGCTGAATATATCAAGGGAAAAACCATTTGTTGTATCATTTCTGGAGGAAATAATGATATCAACCGTATGCCAGAAATGGAAGAACGTGCCTTGATTTATGATGGTATCAAGCATTACTTTGTTGTCAATTTTCCACAGCGTCCAGGTGCTCTGCGTGAGTTTGTAAATGATATCCTGGGACCAAATGATGATATCACACGATTTGAGTATATCAAGCGAGCTAGCAAGGGTACAGGCCCAGTCTTAATTGGGATCGCTTTGGCAGATAAGCATGATTATGCAGGATTGATTCGTCGAATGGAAGGTTTTGATCCAGCTTATATTAACTTAAATGGTAATGAAACGCTCTATAATATGCTTGTCTGAGGACTAATAAAAAAATATCATATTATTTGCACAACTGATGTATAGGTGTTATAATGAGGGTGAAGAAAGGGGGCGATTCCTATGGACTTAGGAAATCTATCGTGCTATTTCTACTACAACTCACTATAGCACCTATTATTTTTGATTCTGTTTATATTGAGGCGACAGAATTACTTACTATATATAAGGAAATTTTTTGAAATCCCCAATTGTATATATCCCTAATTTGAACTTTCACTAAATATAATAGGAATCAGAAAAAATAATCAATGTTTATGAGATGGTTGTTAGGTGAGTCGGCTGAAAAAAACTCGTGAGATAAACAATAGTGTTAGACATGAAACGGCAAGTGCTGCTGTTTTCAAATGACTAGCTGGAAAGCGAGTATGTAATCAGAAGGTGCAAGATTGGACAAAGTAAGTAGTACCGGTTGTGAAATAAATAAGATATAGATAAGGACAGGAAAGGAACCAAAGAAGGAGAAAGAAAACGGAATGGTTTAGAGATAGTGTGGAGTGAAAGACTATCTTTAGTGGACTTGTTGATTTAAAAGGAATATATAGAATGAAATAGTAAATCCTGTCTATCCTATTGAGAAACTGGTATTCAGTATACATGAATATTTTTACAAGTTTAAAGTTTAATAATGCAATTGTTTTTTAGGAGCATACTAATGGGTTATAGTAAGCAAAAACCTATATATTATCGGCTTTAAAAAGGAAGTAAGAAGATTCTGAATCATTTATTTTATTGAATATATGTTTTTTTATTGACAAAAGACATAAAAACGTATACAATAATATAACGTAAAGAAGAAAATAGGAGAAGAACATGGCTAAGTCAAACTTTGAAAAAGTAGAATCAGTTGTTGGCTGGGTTCGTGATAAGAAAATCACAGGCTACCGTATCTCTAAAGAAACGAATGCGCGTGAAATGTCTATCATTGCTCTAGCGCAGGGTCGTGCAAAAGTAAAAAATATTTCATTTGAAACAGCTCTAGGTTTAATTGATTTCTATGAAAAAAATCATGAAAAATTTGAAGATTAATCTTTGGATAATGGCGGATTCTTGAATAAGGTCTGCCTTTTCATTTTGATACTCAATGAAAATCAAAGAGCAAACTAGGAAGCTAGCCGTAGGCTGCTCAAA
>NZ_JUQO01000141.1 GCF_001074635.1 Streptococcus mitis | reverse complement strand
TCAAGTACAGCCTGCGGCTAGTTTCCTAGTTTGCTCTTTGATTTTCATTGAGTACAAAGAGCTTGGCAACAGGCTCTTTTTGTATTACCCTTGTAGCTTTGAGGACTAAATCCTACTCCACAAATTATAGAATCTTTTCTGAGGATTTAGGGAGTGATAGAGGAAGTCTTGAAAGCGCTTTTGTTTTGTGCTATAGTCAAGTAAATTGAATCGTTTAAAGAGGAATGCTTGTATGAGAAGAGAAGAAGTTTTACGGCATCACTGGTTTTTTAGTCAGGAGGTGGGGAAAGAAGAAGCCTTGGCGTCGGATTTTCAGAGGGAAAATTGGCAAGCTATTCAAGTGCCACACGACTGGAGTATTTACAATGATTTTGACCAGTATTCGCCAGCGCAAAATGAGGGTGGTCAGTTAAACGGGGGTCAAGCCTGGTACCGGACGCAGTTTTACTTGGAAGAAGATGCCAGTCTTGTATCGGTGCGTTTGCTCTTTGATGGAGTTTACATGAATGCTCAAGTCTATATCAACGGGCAAGTGCTGGGCTATTATCCCAATGGCTATACACCCTTTTCTTATGATATCACCCCTTATCTAAGAAATGATGGGACGGCCAACCAGCTTGCGGTTTTTGTGGAAAATCAGCAACCTAGCAGTCGTTGGTACTCTGGTAGCGGTATTTACCGAGAAGTAAAATTATTGATTACAGATGCAGTTCATCTAGATTTGTATGGGATTAAGATAGTAAGTCCCAAGCTCAAGGAGCAAAGGCAATCTTGGGTGGAAACCCAGCTTGAAAGCAAGGTTTCAAATGATGGGCCTCAGTCCGTGTCGGTGTATTTGGAGCAGAGTATCTGGTATGATGGCCAACAGCTGTCAGACTGGCAGGCGACAGACTCTGTAGTAATTGAGTCTGGGGACAAACATCATTTCCAACAAGCAATATCAATTTTTCAACCCTTGCTTTGGGATATTGCTTCCCCTCACCTTTACCAATTGAAGACTCGTCTTTACAAAAATGGCATTTTGGTTAATGAAGAAGAAGAGACCTTTGGTTACCGCTATATGGATTGGCAAGCGGATAAGGGCTTCTTTCTAAATGGTCGCTGGTTGAAGATTCATGGGGTTTGTCTGCACCATGACTATGGAGCGCTGGGAGCTGTGGAAAACAGATCAGCTGCCGAGAGACGCTTGCGCCAGATGAAGGAAATGGGCGTCAATGCGATTCGAATCACCCATAATCCAGCTAGTAGTATTTTGCTGGATGTGGCTGCCAAAATGGGCTTACTTATCCAAGAAGAAGCCTTTGATACCTGGTATGGAGGCAAGAAAGAATATGATTATGGTCGCTTTTTTGAGGAAGAAGCGACTCATCCAGAAGCGAAAGCAGGCGATTTCTGGTCAGATTATGATTTGCGTACTATGATTGAGCGTGGCAAGAACAATCCATCGATTTTTATGTGGTCCTTGGGAAATGAAGTCAGCGAAGCAAATGGCGATTCTCATTCATTGAGGACGATCAAACGCTTGCTAGAAAGGGTCAAGGAAGTGGATGATAGTCGTTTTGTGACCATGGGAATGGATCAGTTCCGCTTTGGAGATGGGTCTGGAGGTCATGAAAAGATAGCCAATTTGTTGGATGTGGTGGGCTTAAATTACTCGGAAGATAATATTGACGCGATTCGTAAAAGACATCCCAAGTGGCGACTTTACGGGTCTGAAACCTCATCGGCTACCCGAACACGTGATAGCTATTTTCGCCCAGCTAAGGAATGGGTTGGGGATAATCGCCGCGTGAGGAATTTTGAACAGTCGGACTATGGCAATGATCGGGTTCCTTGGGGGAAGACAGTGACGGATTCTTGGATAGCAGATAGGAATCGGCTAGACTATGCGGGTCAGTTTATCTGGACAGGAGTGGACTATATCGGTGAGCCGACTCCTTGGCACAATCAAAATGACACGCCTGTCAAGAGTTCTTATTTTGGGATTGTGGACACAGCAGGGATTCCTAAAAATGACTATTATCTCTATCAAAGTCAGTGGGTGGACCTAGATCAGCAGCCTATGGTTCATATCCTACCCCACTGGAATTGGGAAATTCACAAGAGTTATCAACAAGTTGTGGATAAGTATGGGGATATCCCTGTTCGAGTGTATTCAAATGCTGGTTCAGTAGAGCTATTTCTCAATGGAAAATCTCAAGGCAGGAAGACCTTTCAGGAGAAATGGACTTCAGATGGTAGAAAATACCAAGAGGGAGAAGGTTCTGATCAACTCTATCTTGAATGGCGTTTGGCTTATCAATCAGGAGAATTGCATGCTGTAGCCTATGACCGTCAAGGTCAGATTGTAGCAGAAGATAGGGTGGTAACTGCAGGTAAGCCAGCCAAAATCGGGTTACATGCCGATAAATCACAACTGGAGCCAGATGGGCAAGACCTCCTTGATCTCTATTTTGATGTATTGGATAAATCAGGAAACTGGGTGCCGACTGCTTCCAATCAGCTTCATTTTGAAATTGAAGGGCCTGCTCGCATTGTGGGTGTTGATAATGGTAGGCAGGCCAGTCGTGAACGTTATCAGGCTCAGAAAAATGGTCGGTTTAAGCGGAAAGCCTTTCATGGCAGAGGTGTCCTCTTAGTTCAGAGCTTGGAGCAGGTAGGTCAAGTGAGAGTAAAGGCCAGGGCCAGAGGGCTAGAGCAAGCAAGTTTTGATATCTTAGTGGGAGAGGCTTTTGATTGCCAGCCAGTGAAAAATCAGCGCTTATTTGAGATTCGAGTGGACAAGCAGGCAGAATTACAAGAAGGGGATTCCCCAGCTATTGGACTTTATCCACAAACTGTGGATAACCCTGTGAACAAGGTGGGGAATAGTGAAGTGATTTGGGAGATGAGTGGTAGTGCCCACGCCATTATCAAGCAGGGAGTGCTTCATTGCTTGTCTGCAGGGGACTTGACTATTCGCGCCTTTTATCAAGGGAAGGACTATCAAACTCATTTGCAGGTGGCAGAAAATACCTCACTAGGGCAAGCAGTTTTTGTACGACCACTTCGCTTATATACAGATAGGGGGACTTATCCACAGCTGCCATCTTCAGTCTTGGTGGACTATGAGTCCGGTAGTGTAAAACGAGTCAAGGTTGTTTGGGAAGCAATCTCGGAAGAAGATATAGCAAGCTTTCATGAGTTTACGGTATCTGGTCAGCTAGAGGGTTTGGATTTAAAGGCTTCTGCTCAGGTTTGTGTTCAAGGGATTTGCGCTATTGAGCCTGAAAGGGTTTGGACGCTTGTCAAGGAAGCTCCACACTTACCAGACCGAGTCAAGCTAGTCTTATCAGATGGCAGACGAGATACGGCCAAGGTGACTTGGGATGAACTCGATCCTCAAGTCTATGCTCAGGTAGGAGAATGTGTGCTCACAGGACAGGTAGCGGGCTGTGAGTTGCCAGCAACAGTCACCATTCATGTGACAGATGTCAGTGTAGATGGGGAAGTTATTTCCAATCAGTGGACAGGGTCCAACCTACCTCTGGTCTTTGCTTCCCACTCAGAACCTAATCATCCAGCTTCATATCTCAATGACAAGGTTATTGCTCGGAAGAAATCGACGGCCAATACTTGGATTGCCAAGTCAGAGCAAGCCAGCGTGGGCATTCTGTTTGGAGATGCAGGGATTTTAAAACCGCGATTTGTGGATAATGTGACCTTGTATTATGTTGAAAATCAAGATTACGTGGCGGTGGATCCTACCTATATCGACTATTATGTAGGGAATGAGCCTGCCTTGCCTCGAACTCCCAATCATTTGGATAAGGATTCCCTGCTCAAGCAAGAGGAGAATTGGCAACCTGTATCAGGCATCCGAAAAGTGTCAAGCGACAAGGATGAAGAGCTCCGTTTTGAATTTGACAAGGTGGAAACCTATGCCCTTCGTCTTCGATTTGAAGGCTTGACCAGTCCCCTAGCGCTAACAGAATTGCAAGTGCATGCTAAAAAAGTAAAGAAAAATGTAGATAGGAAGTAGTATGGTAAGAGAAATAAAACCGCATGGGCCCTTGCCTAGTCAGGCTCAGCTAGCTTATTTAGAGGATGAACTAGCAGCCTTTATCCATTTTGGGCCTAATACCTTTTATGACCAGGAATGGGGGACAGGTCAGGAGGATCCTGAACGCTTTAATCCGACAAGGTTAGATGCGCGTGAGTGGGTTCGCGTCCTCAAGGAAACGGGCTTTAAGAAGTTGATTTTGGTGGTCAAGCACCACGACGGCTTTGTCCTCTATCCGACGGCTCACACAGATTATTCGGTTAAGGCCAGTCCTTGGAGGAATGGAGAAGGGGACTTGCTCCTTGAAGTATCCCAAGCTGCCACAGAGTTTGATATGGATATGGGGGTCTACCTATCGCCGTGGGACGCCCACAGTCCCCTCTATCATATGGACCGAGAAGCGGACTATAATTCCTATTATCTGGCTCAGCTGAAGGAGATTTTATCAAATCCTGCCTATGGAAATGGAGGGAAATTTGCTGAGGTCTGGATGGATGGTGCCAGAGGAGAGGGCGCTCAAAAGGTCAATTATGAATTTGAGAAATGGTTTGAAACCATTCGTGACCTGCAGGGCGATTGCTTGATTTTCTCAACAGAAGGCACCAGTATCCGCTGGATTGGCAATGAACGAGGGTATGCAGGTGATCCCCTATGGCAAAAGGTGAATCCTGCCAAACTAGGAACAGAAGCAGAGTTGGACTATCTTCAGCATGGAGATCCTTCAGGAACTATTTTTTCAATCGGTGAGGCAGATGTTTCCATCCGGCCAGGTTGGTTTTACCATGAGGATCAGGATCCTAAGTCTCTTGAGGAGTTGGTCGAAATCTATTTTCACTCGGTGGGTCGGGGAACTCCACTCTTGCTTAATATTCCGCCGAATAAAGATGGGCTCTTTGATGCAAAGGATATTGAACGCCTCTATGAATTTGCCGTTTATCGCAATGAGCTCTATAAAGAAGATTTGGCTCTGGGAGCTAAGGTATCTGGTCCTGCTCTTTCCGCAGACTTTGCCTGTCACCATTTGACAGATGGCCTTAAGACCAGCTCTTGGGCAAGCGATGTAGACTTGCCCATCCAGCTAGAATTAGACTTAGGGTCACCTAAAACTTTCGATGTGCTTGAGTTAAGAGAAGATTTGAAGCTGGGGCAACGAATCGCTGCTTTTCATGTGCAAGTAGAGGTGGATGGTGTCTGGCAGGAATTTGGCAGGGGCTTTACAGTTGGTCATAAGCGTCTCCTGCGAGGTCCGCTAGTAGAGGCACAGAAGGTGCGCGTGATGATTACAGAGTCACAGGATTTACCTGTATTGACCAAGATTTCCCTCTATAAAACTCCTAGATTATCACAAAAAGTAGTTGTTCAGGGTCTAGCATTTGCAGAAAAAAGCCTAGCTGTGGCAAAGGGAGAGACTCTTCATTTTAGGATTGAACGTAGCGAAAGTGATACTCCTTTAGAGGCTAAGATTTCGATTCAACCGGGGACAGGTGTCCATGGTGTCGCCTATCAGGACGAGATTCAAGTCCTTCAATTCCAAGCTGGGGAAAGCAAAAAAGATTTGACCATACCAACCCTGTATTTTGCTGCTGATAAGACCTTGGATTTCTATCTGAATCTGACTATTGATGGACAACTGATTGATCAAGCTCATATTTTAGTTGAAACGAGATAAAATATCTTCACAATTCATTTCCTTTCCGAATAAATAGATAGAGCCATCGAATCTAGTAATCTTAGATTTCAAACTATGGTATAATAGAAGGAGGAAATGGATGATTTTAAGACATCCGGGCATCAGCCCGACCAATGACTTGGTAGCTAAGAAAATCTTTAGCAATCCAGAAATCACTTGTCAA
>NZ_JUQO01000140.1 GCF_001074635.1 Streptococcus mitis | reverse complement strand
GTCAATCGTACGTAAGGATAAGAATGGAACACCTGCGACAGCAACTTACACACCGAAAGTAGTTGGAGTAACACCAAAAGGTGAAAATGTGAATACAGAAGGAATTCAAGGTGCAACACAAGAAGGAACACCAGTATTCAAACCAGGAAAAGCAAATGTAGGTACTGAAGAAAACCCAGTAGAAAAAACAGTTCCACTAACTATTAGCGCAACGAATCCAGCGAAATTCGTAGTAGATGGACAACCTGTA
>NZ_JUQO01000139.1 GCF_001074635.1 Streptococcus mitis | reverse complement strand
GCGAATAAATTGACAAGTGATTTCTGGATTGCTAAAGATTTTCTTAGCTACCAAATCATTGGTTGGGCTGATGCCCGGATGTCTTAGAATCATCCTTTTCCTCCTTTTATTATACCACAGTTTTAAATCTAAGTTTCCTAGATTCACTGTTACTATCTATTTATTCGCAAAAGAGACGAAAAAACCTGAGAATTATCTCAGGCTTGGTCATTAAATCTTTTTCTCAATACTGAAAAGTGGAGAAAGTGGGCGTTTTTCATGGATACGGACGATAGCATCACCCAGTAGATGAGCGATTGAAATCTGCTCAATCTTATCAATCAAACGCTCTTCTGGCAGATAGATGGTATCCAAAACAACCAATTTCTTAATAGCTGATTTTTGGATATTGTCCATAGCAGGACCAGAAAGAACTGGGTGCGTACAGCTCGCATAGACTTCAACAGCACCAGCTTCCGCAAGGGCATCTGCCGCATGACAAATCGTTCCAGCAGTATCAATCATATCATCAATCAAGATACAAGTCTTACCTTCAACCTTACCGATGATGTTCATGACTTCACTAGTATTCATCTTATCAACGCTACGACGTTTATCAATGATAGCGATAGATGTTTTCAAAAATTCTGCCAACTTACGAGCACGAGTCACCCCTCCATGGTCTGGGCTGACAACCACATAGTCAGAACCAACCATGCCACGACGCTCAAAATAATCCGCAATCAGAGGAGCTCCCATCAAATGATCCACAGGAATATCAAAGAATCCTTGAATCTGCGCAGCATGCAAGTCGATTGTCAATAAACGATCCACTCCAGCTACTTCAAGCATATTTGCGACAAGTTTTGAAGTGATTGGCTCACGCGCTCTCGCCTTTCTATCCTGACGTGCATACCCATAGTAAGGCATGACAACATTGACAGATTCTGCACTGGCACGCTTCAAAGCATCTACCATAATCAAAATTTCAAGCAGATTGTCATTTACAGGCGAACTAGTTGATTGTAGGATAAAGACGTGTTTCCCACGGATTGATTCTTCAATGTTAACCTGAATCTCTCCATCTGAAAATTGGCGAACACTTGATTTCCCCAACTCTATCCCAATCTCCTGCGCCACACGTTTTGCCAATTCTTGATTAGAAGAAAGGGCAAACAGCTTTAAATCAGAAAAAGACATGATTTCCTCCGGTATATATGTATCGCTTGTGCTTTTCACAAGATTTTCCATCTACCATTGTAGCGCTTTTTGCACTATTTTTCAATCAAAAATAAAAGAAGGGCACCATATTTGTACCCTTGCATCATTCTTTTGAAAAATATTCTAGTTCATTATCTCATCGTTCTTCTCAACAAAGCGATAAGCCTGATAAAAACCATAGAGAGTAATAGCCGTAACCACTGGAATCGCTAACGGCAACTCTGTCTCCAATTCTACAAAAGGAGAGTTAAACAAGAAGTGAGTTCCCAAGGCTAAACCTAGGAAAATAAGCCCCTCTTTCTTGCCAACCTTCTGCCCTTTATAAGCTCTGTAAAGTAAGTAAACACCTACTACAGCCAGACCTGAGAAAGTCCAGTGAGAGGCAATTCCTGAGATGATACGCTCTAAAATCCTCGAAATAGTAAAGTCAAATCCCTCTGGCAAATCCGTACGAATATAACCAATATCCTCAATCATTTGGAATCCCAAACCAGAAGCAATGCCTAGTAAAAACAAAGATTTTAATTTTCGTACAGGAACCAAAGCTACCACAAAGGCAAGAGGCAACAACTTCAAAGGTTCCTCTACCAATGGTGCTACGATAGCACTTTCAAAGGCATTTAAAAAGCCACTATCTGGGAAAAGTACACTCAAAAAATCATGGATATAAGTATTCGCAAAGCTAGATAACCAACCCGAAATAAACATCCCACCTAATAAAGAAAGTATCAAAGCATTTTGGGGAACTTCCCATTTTTTACTAAGACGACTTAGGACAAAAGTAGCAGGAATCATGTAAAAGAGAGCTAAAAAGAGGGCTGACCCCATCAACTTATAGTCTGCTTCTGACATAGAACCATTGGTAAAATAACTCGTTTCATACTGTAAACCAATGCACAACAATAAAATAAAAATAAATAGGATATTCTTTTTCTTCATACACTTCTTTCTAAAAATCGTTTTATAATTCGACGACGGTCATACTTCCTGTATCCACATCATAGACAGCACCAGAGATAATGACATCGTCTGGTATTAGGGGAGAATCGATAAGGAGTTGCATATCCTCGCGTACACTTTCCTCTATATCTTGGAAGGGCAAAAAATCCTGATCTGACACATCGACACCTAGTTCCTCTTTTAAATACTCCTGAAAAGGCCCATTTTCAAAGGTCTGAGCACCACAGTCTGTATGGTGCAATACCACAATCTCTCTTGTCCCCATTTGTTGCTGGGAAATAACCAGCGAACGAATCATGTCCTCAGTCACTCGGCCACCTGCATTCCGCAAGATATGAGCATCCCCAAGTGCCAAACCTAGAGCTTGCGCAACGTGCAAACGAGAGTCCATACAGGTCACAATGGCAACTCTTGTTTTGGGTTTAAGTGGCAGATTTAACTGCCCATGTAGGGCAACATAAGCCTGATTGGCTTGCATAAACTGTTCAAAATACGACACGATTCCCTCCTTGAAAATTTGATAGTCAAATATTTCTCCTATCTTATCATTTTTAAGAGGATTTGTCACGGATTATGCAAAGACCTTTTTCAAAACTTCCTGAATCGTTGTCACCCCAATGACCTGAATTTCCTTGGGCGGAGTGATTCCTGTCAAGGAATTCTTAGGTACATAAATCTTAGTAAATCCCAGTTTAGCAGCTTCGTTAATGCGTTGTTCGATACGATTTACGCGCCGAATTTCTCCAGTCAAACCTAGTTCTCCTACAAAACATTCCTGAGGATTGGTTTGCTTGTCTTTATAGCTCGAAGCAATGGCAACAGCAACGGCCAAGTCAATGGCAGGTTCATCCAATTTGACACCGCCAGCAGATTTGAGATAGGCATCCTGATTTTGCAAGAGAAGACCTGCCCGTTTTTCCAAAACAGCCATAATCAGACTAGCACGATTAAAATCAAGTCCTGTCGTCGTACGCTTAGCATTTCCAAACATGGTCGGTGTCACCAAAGCCTGAACCTCCGCCAAAATCGGACGCGTCCCTTCCATGGTCACAACGATTGACGAACCAGTCGCTCCATCCAAACGCTCCTCTAGGAAAACTTGACTTGGATTAAGTACCTCAACCAATCCGCCCGACTGCATCTCAAAAATCCCAATCTCATTAGTGGAGCCAAAACGGTTTTTGACCGCTCTCAGAATACGGAAGGTATGGTGACGCTCCCCTTCAAAGTAAAGCACCGTATCCACCATATGCTCCAACATTCTCGGCCCAGCCAAGGTTCCTTCCTTGGTCACATGCCCTACGATAAAGATGGCAATGTTATTAGTTTTGGCCAGCTGCATAAGTTCAGCTGTCACCTCACGCACTTGAGAAACAGATCCCTGCACCCCTGAAATCTCAGGAGACATAATGGTCTGAATGGAGTCAATAATGAGGAAGTCTGGTTGGATGCGCTCCACCTCAGCTCGAACACTCTGCATATTGGTCTCTGCATAGAGATAAAACTCGCTATCAATATCACCCAAACGCTCTGCACGTAGTTTAATCTGCTGGGCAGACTCCTCCCCACTGACGTAGAAAACCGTTCCCACTTGGGACAACTGGGTTGAGACTTGTAGGAGAAGCGTTGATTTCCCGATTCCAGGATCCCCACCGATTAGGACGAGACTTCCCGGTACCACTCCGCCTCCAAGTACACGGTTAAATTCCTCCATCTCCGTCTTGGTTCGATTGACGTTGATTGACGTCACCTCAGCCAGTTTCATAGGCTTGGTTTTCTCACCTGTCAAGGACACACGCGCATTCTTTACCTCGGAAACCTCAACCTCTTCTACAAAAGAAGACCAAGACCCACAGTTAGGACATCGTCCCAGATATTTAGGGGAATTATACCCACAATTTTGACATACAAATGTCGCTTTTTTCTTTGCGATGATAAACCTCTTTCTATATCTCTAACTCACACTCAATCACTTGGCAAAAATCAATCTTCTCATTTGGCACAAACTGACGCATGAGCATTCCGTGAGTTACAATGATAATAGTTTTATAATTTTTATATTTTTCCAAAGTTCTTAAAAAACGATGACGCATCTCCAGAGCAGTTTCATAGCGATAAGGAGAATCTTCAGATAAACCTCCTTGATGTTTTAGATAATATTCATGAGCTACCAATACACTAGTTAAATCAGAGTTAGTACCATCTAAGTCTGGACGCCACTCATGAAAAAACGGCTCCACAAATAAGTCCAATCCTGTTTCAACCGCTATATAATGTGCTGTTTCTAAAGCCCTCGTCACAGACGATGAAATAATAATCTCTGCCTTTCCAAAACATGCAGTTTTAGCAACTTCTTTTGCCAGACTGCGACCTTTTCCTGTCAATGGTGCTAAATCACGACCAAAACCACTATAGAGTTGCGGATTTTCAAGTTTATCAAGCATACTATAATCTGGCTCCCCGTGACGTATAAAGATAATCTTCATCTTAGTGTCCAGTTGACCCAAATCCACCAGTTCGAACGCCATTAGCCGCATCTCCATCTGCAATTAAGAAAGGAGCAAATACAGCTTGGACAACACGTTCTCCAACTTCAAGAACAACCTCTTGGTCTGTGATATTCTTCATCTGAGCAAAAATATGTCCTTCATTGCCAGGATTTCCATAATAGTCCCCGTCAATGACCCCAACTGAATTAATTAAAACCAAGCCCTTCTTACGAGGGTTTGAAGAACGATCATAAAGGTAAAGAACCTCAATCGGTTGCATATAAGCCTTAACTCCTGTCGGAACCAAGACAATCTCTCCTGGCGCAATAACTGTACGCACAGCAACCTTTAAGTCGTAACCAGCCGCATGCGCTGTCTCACGCTTGGGCAATAAATTTTCATCTGTAAAACTAGAAACCAATTCAAATCCACGAATTTTCATCATCTTCTCTTTTCTATTATCATTTATTCTAGATTATTCTATCTTATTTATTCGGAAAAAGCACGAAAAAAAGAGCACACAATTCAAATCGCTTAGGGCTGCTGGATTCCTCCCCTGACCCGCTTCACGCAGAACTGTTGCTCCACTGTTAATTATATCACATTCCTATTCATTTTAAAAGCAAAATTATTTTTTCCGTCTATTTCTAAAAAAGTCCTGCATAATAGCTGCGCATTCATCTTCCAAAATTCCCGTTTCAACCTCCACACGATGATTGAGACGCTCATCTGTCAAGATATCGTACAAACTTCCAGCAGCGCCAAATTTCTGGTTTTTAGCCCCATAGACCACGTTTGGAATACGGGCAAGCCCAATCGCCCCACTACACATGACACAAGGCTCAATGGTCACAAAAAGTGTGCAATCCAGCAAACGCCAGCTCTCCTCAGTCAAGTTCGCATTCTCTATTGCCATGATTTCTGCATGCATGACCGCCCGCTGCAATTCCTCACGCGCATTGTGCCCACGACCAATGATTTCGCCATCCTTGACAATCACACAACCAATTGGAATTTCATCGTGTTCCAGAGCAATCTCAGCCTCTCTCAAAGCTTCCCTCATAAAGACTTCTTTTTCTTCAACTGTATAATTCATCAATTTCCCTTTTACTACTTATCGATTTTATTATTATATCATGAATCCCAAGACAAAAAAAGCCACCGAATGCGGTGACTTTATAGGGAGATTATTATGAAAAAGAAAAGTTTAGGATATTTGTTACAACAAGTTAGGAGGTCTTCTTGTAACTGTCTATAGTATACCCGACCTATCTTAAACAAATCTTAAAAATCTCTTAGGACCAAACACTTTCTAAAATATTTGTTTGTTCACGACCAGGACCTACTGAGAAAGTAGAAATACGAACGCCAACCAATTCACTCACACGACGAACATAGTTACGTGCATTCTCAGGAAGGTCTTCCAAATTACGAACTCCAGTAATATCTTCTGACCAACCTGGCAACTCTTCATAGATAGGCTTGCAACGTTTCAATTGCTCAAGACTAGCTGGATAGTAGTCAATACGTTGACCATCAAGATCATAGGCCACACAGATTTTCACAGTGTCTAAACCACTCAAAACATCGATAGAGTTCAATGAAAGATTAGTAATACCAGAAACTCGACGACTATGACGCATCACAACTGAGTCAAACCAACCCACACGACGTGGACGACCAGTTGTTGTACCATATTCATGACCCACTTCGCGGATACGTTCTCCCACTTCATCAAACAACTCAGTTGGGAATGGACCGTCTCCTACACGACTCGTATAGGCTTTACATACACCTACAACCTTGTCAATCTTGCTTGGACCGACACCAGAACCAATCGTAACACCACCAGCCACAGGGTTTGACGACGTAACAAATGGATACGTACCTTGGTCGATATCTAGCATAACACCTTGTGCCCCTTCAAAAAGCACTCGTTTACCGTTATCAAGCGCATCATTCAAAATGACAGATGTGTCTGTCACATACTTCTTGATTTGTTGACCATATTCGTAATATTCTTCAAAAATATCATCGAAAGCAATCGCTTTACTGTCATACAATTTTTCAAAAAGACGATTCTTTTCAGCAAGGTTACGTTCTAAACGCTCACGGAAAATGTCTTTATCCAAAAGATCGGCAATACGAATTCCCACACGAGCAGCCTTGTCCATATAAGCTGGACCAATTCCCTTAATTGTAGTACCAATCTTATTGTCGCCCTTAGCTTCTTCTTGCAAACGGTCTAACTCGATATGATAAGGCAAAATAACATGCGCGCGATCAGAAATACGCAAGTTATCAGTTGTTACACCCTCCTCATGAAGATAGCTCAACTCTTTTACAAGAGATTTAGGATTTACAACCATACCATTCCCAATAACAGAGATTTTTTCAGGGAAGAAAATTCCAGATGGAATCAAGTGCAACTTAAATTTCTTACCATCAATCACAATCGTGTGACCTGCATTATCACCACCTTGGTAACGCGCAATCACTTCTGCATTCGCTGAAAGGAAGTCTGTAATCTTCCCTTTACCTTCATCACCCCATTGGGTACCTACAACAACAACTGAAGTCATAATCTTGTCTGAGCCCTCAGGCTCTTCCTTTCTCACATACATGGCAGGACTCTCACCTGCAATTATATCTTACAATTTATTATAAGAAAAAATCGCCTTTTTATCAAGAAGAAACAATAGAAAGATTTGCTATTTCCAACTATTAAAAAATGTTTTAGAAAAAATTCCGGCTATTTATCATTAATTTCCCACAAAAAGTTAAATTTGTTCGGAAATTAACTCATACTGTCTCAACAAGCAACAAAACCCTGTTTCATTATCAATTTTTCAAGATACAAACGATAAGCAACACGATAATGGTAAACGATAAAATCCCTACGACACCCAATGCCATATCTAACTAAATAATAAATCAAAAATTTAAAATGAAAATGTTCCCAGTCCCAACTATTACCAAAGAAAGTAGCATACTCTTCTTCGATACTGTCATAGAAATCAGTCATCTGATCATAAATATTTTGTAGCATAAGCATACACTCCTTTACTTTTTATGATCTTATTCTAACAAAAAATTTTAATTAATCATTAATAATTCCTGAATTGTTAAAATACCAACCTCAACAAGAGAAAAAATAGGAAAAGTTGACAGAATAGAAATAAATATCTTACATCAAAAACAAACTATTAAATCCCTAAAAATAAAAAATTTCCTATAAATGATTTACAAAAATTATCCTTATTACAAATCATCCTGTACGGTTACCATTGCATTGAATTTTTCTCAGTTTAAACTATAAAGTGATTGAATAGAAATGAAGCACTTAATAATTATTAAAAAGAAAAGTAAGTATAATATTTGTAGTGGTTAAATCCTCTATGGATATTATGGAACCTATTTTAGGGTAGAAAAAAATTCCATAAGATTTATAATAAAAAGGCACCAAACCATCATTAGAAAGAATCATATGGAACAATTACACTTTATCACAAAATTACTAGAGCTTACAGACCCTAATTTCTAAATTATGGATATCATCAATAGGTGTACACATAAGGAAATCATCGCTAAACTGGACTACGACGCCCCATCTTGCCCTGATTGCGGAAGTTAAATGAAGAAATATGACTTTCAAAAACATTCTAAGATTCCTTATCTCGAAACGACTGGTATGCCTACTAGAATCCTCCTTAAAAAGCGCCGTTTTAGGTGCTATCAATGCTCGAAAATGATGGTGTCTGAAACTTCTATCGTCAATAAAAATATCTCGCTTCGTTAGGTGCGAGATAGATTATTAATTATATAACAAAAAAAGAGGCCAAAACCTCCTTTAATTAACTACTCCGCCAGTAGGACTCGAACCTACGACATCATGATTAACAGTCATGCGCTA
>NZ_JUQO01000138.1 GCF_001074635.1 Streptococcus mitis | reverse complement strand
CCCCCGAACCCGAAGGAGCGGATTTACAGTCCGCCGCGTTTAGCCTCTTCGCTATCTCTCCTACAATCAACATGGACTATTATATCATGAAAATTTCAAAAAAACAAGACTTATTTTGCTAAATTATAATTTTCAATCAAAATTTCCACAGCTTTTTCCAATTTTTTATAAAAACTATCGACATTCCCATTCTTTATGATGGCAAATTGTCCATCTAATTCGGCAATTTCTCCAATTACTTTCTTACCAATGGTCAAGGTATAACCCTCAAAACTGTCTTTTCCTACATTAACCTTGGCATCTGCTACTTGAATTTCAATTTTTTTATCTTTCTTACTCATTTCATACCTCTCTTCACTTTTTCTATTTTACAAGAAAATCCTAAAACTAGCAAGAAAAAACTCTATATCATTCCAAGTCTGATATAGAGTTTTCTGCTTTATTTAATGTGTTTTTCTAGTTCTTTTTGGTACTTGCCGTTTGATTCCAATTTTTCTTTTTGCCATTTTTTCAGTGCTTCTTCGTATTCTTTTGTTGTAACAATATCTTTTTGCAATTTCATTCCCTTAAAGATATATGGGTCACCCTTAATACCAACTTGTGAGTATGGTTTTGAGAATGGCACGACATTACTTACAACTGGAGAACCACCAGATGAGGCTGTTGGCATCAATAATGAACTATCTGTCAACCAAGCTTGAGCCTTGGCATATTTTTCATAGCGCTCTTCAAGATTTGTAGTCTCTGAATCGGCATCATCCAATAATTTCTTATACTGGTCCAAACCAAGTTTCGCTACAACATCCTTATCTTTTCCTTTAGTGATACCAAGGTGTTTCATAGCAGAACCTGATTTAGGATCCATGATATTCAAGTAAGATGCTGGGTCTTGATAACTTGGAGCCCATCCTGTACTGTTCAAATCATAATCTTTTTGAGAAGGAACACGCGCTTGTGAAGTGATTGTTTCCTTTTCATTATCTGTCATTTGAAGAACGTCGATGACAACATTTTCAGCACCAAGAGTTGATTCGATTGACTGTTTGAAAGAGTTGCTTTGTTGAACAGCGATGGTATCTGTTTGTTCAACTGGGACATCCAAGTGAATTGGGAATGTTACCCCTTTAGATTCCAAGTCTTTCTTAGCTTTTTCGAACGCAGCTTTAGCCTTGTCAGGGTTGTAGATAGAATCCTTACCATCCACTAACTCAACGCCTTTCCACTGGTCACCATAGTTCACCAACTCTGCTTGAGCGATTTGACCAAAGTTCTTACCACCTGCTTGTACAAAGTTGTCAGGAACAAGGCTGTTACGAATAATCTTGTCCGCACCGTCTTCACCATTTAGCTGGGCAGCATAAGAATGGCGGTTGAAGGCAAAGTTGATAGCCTGACGGAAGTCCTTATTAAGCATAGCTTCTTTTGTAGAAGTCTTTTGCTCTTCACTTGTTTTCGCAGTTTTATTATATGACTGACGATTTACGTTAAAGGTGAAGTAATAGCTACTTGAGTCCTGTGGACTATAAGTGATTTTATCTCCGTATTGTTCCAAAGTAGAAGCAAAGTTTGAGCTACTTGGGAAGAGGCGGGCTGTCGTATAGGCACCTGAAGAGAAGCTACGAATCAACGATTCCTGATCTGAACCATCGTAGTAGGTCAATTTGATCTTTTCAATTTTTACCTTTTCTTTATCC
>NZ_JUQO01000137.1 GCF_001074635.1 Streptococcus mitis | reverse complement strand
AACTAGGAAACTAGCCGCAGGCTGTACTTGAGTACGACAAGGCGACGTTGACGCAGTTTGAATTTGATTTTCAAAGAGTATTAAACATCGAAACAGGGAGTGAGTCAGAGGCTCATTCCCTATTTCAACATTTTTCTATTATGGTTTTACAACTTCTGCTGCTTCAACCTTACCATTGTTCATGGTCATCATGTAAGCAGTTTTGACTGTGTTGTGGTCTGCATCAAAGCTTGTTTGACCAGTTACACCTTCAAAGTCTTTTGTTTTAGCAAGGTTATCCTTGATTTCACCAGAGTTTTTAGCACCTTTTGCTGCGTTTGCTACAAGGTGAACTGAGTCATAAGCCAAGGCTGCAAATGTTGAAGGCTCTTCATTGTACTTAGCACGGTATGCGTCAAGGAAGGCTTTTGCTTTAGCTGAAACTTCTACAGTAGTTGAGAAGCCTGAGATAAAGTAGATGTTTGATGCTTTTTCAGCAGTTGCTTGTTGTACAAACTCTTCACCGTTGAATCCATCACCACCAACAATTGGTTTGTCAATTCCCATACCACGCGCTTGGTTTACAATTTTACCAGCTTCAGTGTAGTAACCAGGGACGATGATAGCATCAAAGTCTTTCCCTTTCATTTTTGTAAGGGCTGCTTGGAAGTCTGTGTCACCTGCTACGAAAGTTTCATCTGCAACGATTTCACCTTTATAAGCTTCACGGAAGGCTTTGGCAATACCTTTAGCATAGTCGCTGGCATTGTCAGTGTAAAGAACAACTTTCTTAGCTTGCAATTTTTCAGAAACATAGTTTGAGATAATTTTTCCTTGGAAGCTATCTTGGAAAGTTCCGATAAAGAGGTAATCTTGACCTTTAGTCAATCCATCTTGCGTCGCACTTGGTGAAATCAATGGAACACCTGCTTTTGTAGCGTTCGCTACCGCAGCTGCAGTTGCACCAGATGTCGCAGGTCCTACGATTGCTGATACTTTAGATTGGGTTACAAGGTTAGTTGTTACTGAAGCCGCCTCAGCTGTTTCAGACTTGTTATCTTTATCAACTACTTCGATTTGTTTTCCATCGATACCACCTGCAGCATTGATTTCATCAACAGCAAGTTGGGCACCTTTTTGTTCAGATGTACCGTAGGCTGCTACGGCACCAGTTTCTTCAAAGTTAAATCCGATTTTGATTGTCTTTTCCTCTACTGAGTTACCAGCAGCGTTTGACGCTCCAGACTTCACTTCTCCACAGGCTGCAAGAAGTGCTACACTTGCAAGCGCCACAAACGATAGGGCAAATTTTTTCTTCATCTTTTTTGTCTCCTTATTTCTTAAATAAATAGCATGTTAAGAATATACCGAATTATCAGAAAATTGTCAACACTTTTCTTAAACTTTTTCGATGATAACGTTTTCCTCTCGATGAAGATTGCCCACAAAGGGTGTTTCCAGCTCTTGGATATGACAAACTCTGACTTTTTTTATAAACTTTTCCTTGCCCAAGCGCCCGACCAATTGCTCCACTTCTTGAGTTGGAACATAGAGTTGTAAGTAACGATGTTTCTTGGAATGATAGGTAATATCTCCATAATCCTGCAGTTTTTTGGCATCACGATTATAGTAAAGATAGATAATCAAGCCAGATCGATTGACTTTTTCAAACATGATAAATCCTCTTTCTAAGAAATCTCTCCCTATTATACCAAAAAAAGCAAACCCAGTCGAGTTTGCCTTCTATCATCATTAATTCAATGAATTGTTGGCCATGATTTCATCAATAAAGCCATATTCAAGTGTTTCTTGAGAACTCATCCAGTTATCGCGTTCTGCATCTGCATGGACTCTTTCGATTGACTGACCTGAATTTTCAGCCAAGATTTTTTCCAAGGTATGACGAGTTTTAAGCAAATGTTCTGCAGCGATCGCCATATCGGTTTGTTGGGTACCACCACCTGTACCGCCCATTGGTTGGTGGATCATGTATTCAGCATTTGGAAGCATGAAACGTTTGCCTTTTGCTCCACTTGATGCGATGACAGTCCCCATAGATGCAGCCATTCCCATAACGATTGTTTGGACATCAGCCTTAATAAAGTTCATAGTATCAACGATTGCCAAACCAGCTGAAACGGAACCACCAGGTGTATTGACATAAAGGTAAATATCTTTTGTACTATCTTGGGCATCCAAGAAAAGCAATTGGGCAATAACAGAGTTAGCCATATTGTCTTCAACTGGACCTGTCAGCATAATGATGCGGTCTTTAAGAAGACGTGAGTATATATCGTAAGAACGTTCTCCACGGCTTGTTTGTTCAATAACTACAGGAATCATTCATTTCTCCTTTTGAATTTTAATTTTGTTGGTCAAATGACTGAAGATAAGACTATTATAATATCTTGGTCAAAAAAGGTCAAATTTTTGCTCTGTTTTCATCAGCCAGAAACAAAAATTCAACCTCCTTTCGTGACTGGAAATCCTTTTCCAAGTCAATCTCTTTTTAATTTTATTTTGTACCGAACAAGCGGTCCCCAGCATCTCCAAGACCTGGAACGATATAACCGTGTTCGTTCAAGCGTTCATCCAAGGCTGCTGTAAAGATTTCTACATCTGGATGAGCTTCTTGAAGGGCTTTTACACCTTCTGGAGCAGATACAAGGCAGACAAATTTGATATTTGATGCGCCACGTTTTTTAAGAGAATCAACAGCCAAGATTGCTGAGCCACCTGTTGCCAACATTGGGTCTACAACAAAAATTTGACGTTGGTCAATATCTTCAGGCAATTTCACCAAGTACTCAACTGGTTGAAGTGTTTCTTCATCACGGTACATACCGATGTGACCAACCTTAGCAGCTGGAACCAAGCTCAAGAGTCCATCAACCATCCCGATACCTGCACGCAAGATTGGAACGATGGCCAATTTCTTACCTGCCAATTGTTTTTGAACTGTTTTTGTGATTGGTGTTTCGATTTCCACATCTTCTAGTGGAAGATCACGAAGTACTTCATACCCCATCAACATTGCAATCTCATCTACTAGCTCACGAAAAGCTTTTGTAGAAGTATCTGTACGACGCAAGATTGACAATTTGTGTTGAATCAGTGGATGATTAATAACTTCAATTTTTCCCATTTTTGGAATTCCTTCTTTCAATTTATTCTTCTTATTATACCAAAAAACGGTTTAAAAATCTTTCTAAACCATTTATTTTTGATAATTTTTACATTAGATCTGCTTCTTTAAGAGCGGCCTGTACTGTCTCAAGTGGTAAATGAGTCAATTCTGTTCCCTTTTCTTGATAAAGGTATTGGGCGTAGTCGTCCATTCGGTACTGGTTGATATAAACCACACGCTTACAACCGACCTGAAGCAATTGTTTGGTACAATTCAGACAAGGAAAATGGGTTACATAGGCTGTAAAGCCTTTAGGAACACCACGTTCTGCACCTTGAAGGATAGCATTGACCTCAGCGTGAAGGGTGCGAACACAGTGGCCTTCAATGACCAGACATTCGTGGTCAATACAATGCTCGGTACCTGACACCGAACCATTGTAACCAGTGGAAATAACCTTATTATCCTTAACCAGAATCGCACCCACTTTGGCACGTTTACAAGTGGAACGATTGGCAATTAGTAGGGCTTGGGCTGCAAAATACTCATCCCATGCTAGTCTTTTTTCAGTCATCTCTTTTCTCCTTTTTCTCTATTTTTTAAAAAATGGTAACCGTAAATCCGCAATCTTTTCAGCAGGTACCTTCATGCCATCCTTGATCCATTTTAAAAGGACTGAGACGATGGCTGAGCTCCAAAAGGAATGAAGATAAGAGCTGACACCTTTTGATTTCCCATGGTATTTTTCTAGAAATTCCTGCATGGCTTGGACAAAGATTTTTTCCAGATGGTAATCTAAGGCCAATTGAATCACTCTGGCTTCCTTTCTGGCCTCTCGGAAAAGATGAACCCAGACCAGATAAAGGTCTGTCTTTAAATCATAATGGTGCAGTTGTTCCATGATGTTGTGGACAGTTCGTTTAAAGACGCTTTCTAAAATCTCCTCTTTGGAATCATAATTGCGATAAAAGGCCGCACGAGAAACGCCTGCACGTTTGACCAATTCAGAAATACTAATCTTGGTCAAGTCCTTTTTTTCCAAGAGCTGCAAGAGGGCTGTTTCGATGGCTTCTCTAGTTAATAAATTGGATTCTTGGTTTGATTTTCTGAGATTTTCAAGAGACTTTTCAGAGATTCTACGTTCAGACATAACATTTTCTTTCTACTTGTCACAACAGACGGATGAGGCTTTTGTTTCAAGGGCTTTCATGATATAATTGTAAAAAAAGACAGAACCTTTGTCAATGTATAACTGACAAAGATGGAGAATTTCTATGACTTGGAAGATTATTGCTGACTCTGGTTGTGATTATCGTCAGCTGGCAACACCAGCTATTGACACGACCTTTGTAAGTGTCCCCTTAACCATTCAAGTAGCTGATCAGGTCTTTGTTGATGATGCCAGTCTTGACATTGACCAAATGATGGAAACCATGTATGCAACTGCAGAAGCTTCAAAATCAGCTTGTCCAAGCCCAGATGATTATTTGCGAGCATTTGAAGGAGCCAAAAACATTTTTCTAGTAACCATCACAGGTACTCTTTCTGGAAGCCACAATAGTGCTCAACTAGCCAAGAATATTTATCTGGAAGAACATCCTGACACTAAGATTCATGTAATTGATAGTTTGTCTGCTGGTGGTGAGATTGACCTACTCGTAGAAAAATTGAATGACTTGATTGACCAGGGCTTATCTTTTGAAGAAGTGGTTGAAGCTATCACCGCCTATCAAGAAAAAACCAAGTTGCTCTTTGTCCTAGCCAAAGTCGATAACTTGGTAAAAAACGGCCGTTTGAGCAAGCTTATCGGTACAGTCGTTGGCCTTCTCAACATCCGTATGGTCGGAGAAGCTAGTGAAACTGGAACCCTTGAATTGCTACAAAAAGCAAGAGGAGCAAAGAAATCGATTCAGGCAGCCTATGATGAGTTAGTAAAAGCAGGATATGCTGGTGGTCGTATTGTCATGGCTCAACGCAATAACGAGAAATGTTGCCAACAGCTTTCAGAGCGAATTCGTGAAAATTTCCCACAGGCGGATATTAAAATTCTCCCAACCTCTGGCCTCTGCAGTTTCTATGCAGAAGATGGCGGTTTGCTGATGGGATATGAAATTGATTAATTGCATTCTTGACAAGAGGTGACCATCATCTCTTGTTTTTTTGTGGTACAATAGAGCTATGAAACATTTTGATACTATCGTCATCGGTGGAGGTCCTGCTGGCATGATGGCTACGATTTCCAGTAGCTTTTATGGTCAAAAAACCCTCCTCATCGAAAAAAATCGGAAACTTGGAAAAAAATTAGCTGGTACTGGTGGGGGACGTTGCAATGTCACCAACAATGGAACTCTAGATGACCTACTAGCTGGAATCCCTGGAAATGGGCGCTTTCTCTACAGTGTCTTCTCCCAGTTTGATAACCATGATATCATTAACTTTTTTACAGAAAATGGTGTTAAACTTAAGGTCGAAGACCACGGCCGCGTCTTTCCGGCCAGCGACAAATCGCGAACCATAATCGAGGCTTTGGAAAAGAAAATCACTGAGCTAGGTGGTCAAGTTGCTACTCAAACAGAAATTGTTTCGGTTAAAAAGATAGACGACCAGTTTATCCTTAAATCAGCTGACCAAATCTTCACTTGTGATAAACTCATTGTCACAACTGGTGGAAAATCCTATCCTTCTACTGGTTCAACTGGTTTTGGTCACGAGATTGCCCGCCATTTTAAGCATACCATCACCGAGCTTGAGGCTGCTGAAAGTCCTTTATTGACAGATTTTCCACACAAGGCCTTGCAAGGAATTTCATTGGACGATGTAACCCTAAGTTATGGTAAGCATGTCATCACTCACGATCTACTCTTTACCCACTTTGGTTTGTCAGGTCCTGCTGCTCTGCGTATGTCTAGCTTTGTCAAAGGCGGCGAAATCCTTTCACTGGATGTTTTGCCTCAACTTTCTGAGAAGGATCTGGCTACATTTCTAGAAGAAAATCGGGAAAAATCCTTGAAAAATGCTTTAAGAACCTTGTTTCCAGAACGCTTGGCAGAATTTTTTGTGCAAGGCTATCCTGAAAAAGTCAAACAGTTGACTGAAAAGGAACGCGAACAACTGCTCCAGTCTATCAAGTCCCTCAAAATCCCTGTGACTAGTAAAATGTCCCTTGCCAAATCCTTTGTTACCAAAGGGGGAGTCAGTCTTAAGGAAATCAATCCTAAAACTCTGGAAAGTAAGCTGGTTCCTGGGCTCCACTTTGCTGGCGAGGTACTGGACATCAACGCCCATACGGGTGGCTTTAACATCACTTCTGCCCTCTGTACCGGCTGGGTGGCAGGATTAAACCCAATCTAAATCTAAATTATTAAATGGCTAAATCAGCCCCAAAAGAAAGGAAGTCCTTTGGAACATATTATCTTGTTAAGGGGAGTTACTCCTAATGGAAAAAATGCTATCCCGAAAATGTCTTATCTAGTAGATATCTTGACAGAAGCTGGTTTTCAACAAGTTCGAACTTATATTCAAAGTGGAAATATTATTCTTGAAAGTGACTTAGATTTAGAAACAATACGAGAACGTGTCCATACTCTAATAAATGAAAATATTGGTGCTGACTTAAAAATAGTAATCAAGAACAAAAGTGATTTTAAAAAAATTGTCCAAGAAAACCCGTTTGGGGAACACTATCTTTATGACCGTATACACGTGATTTTTTATCAAGAATCTATTCAAAGTCTCCCTTTAGAAAAATTGAAAATTGATTACGGTGAAGAAGAAATTTGTATCGGTAACCATTGTCTTTACCTCTATCTCCCTAGAACTGCAAAACAAAAGAAACTCCATACCAACTATCTTGAAAAGCTTTTTAATGTAGATTTGACCATGCGAAAACTAAATGTAGTAGAAAAATTATTAAGCAAGTAGTACTTGAATTTAGTAAAAATCGGAAGAATGCTCCTCCGATTTTATTTTGTCTGAGTTTGGACATAATAGGCAATGACATCTGATGTGTACTGGGCTGTTCCAGGTCCAAATTTGTCAATGTTTTCCTTAAATTCTGGGTTATAGACGTAGCCTTTACCGATATGACCGAATACCTCAATAGAGCAGTCGAATCCATAAGTACGGATGGCTTGCAAGAGTTTAGCAGCTTCTTCTTGGTTTTCTGTTGCTGTTACAGGCAGTCCAGCTTGAAGATTTTGTGACAAGGCTCGAAATACTTGATTGAAGGCAGCCGTAGCTTCGTCTTCGTGACCTTTTTGGCGCTCGAGCGCTTGGTCCATGACTTCTTGGCCATATTTCTCTACCGCCTCTTGGTGGTATTTTTGATGGTCTTGGTAGTTAAATCCAGCAAATTTCTCTTGAATGCTCATTTCTCTTTCTCCTTTTTGTTCTTGAATGGTTTTTTGCAAGGTGGAAATCAAGCTATCCAGATGTTGCCTTTCTCGAGTCAAATAGTCCAACTGCCTGGTCAAATGAGGCAATAAATCTGTCCTTTCTTCCTTTAATAGCTCTGCTATTTTTTCTAAAGAAAAACCTAGATATTTATAGTAAAGAATGACCTGAAGACGTTCCAAATCCTCTTGACTGTAAGTTCGATAGCCGTTTCCTGACTTTAAGGGGACTAAGAGTCCTATCTTATCGTAGTGGTACAGGGTCTTGACAGAGACACCCGAAAGCTGCGCAGCTTCTTTTATATGGTACATGATTTCCTCCTTATACTCAATGAAAATCAAAGAGCAAACTAGGAAGCTAGCCGCAGGCTGTAC
>NZ_JUQO01000136.1 GCF_001074635.1 Streptococcus mitis | reverse complement strand
CTTCACCTAATACTGCTGGAGCTTTCGCATCTGCTGGTTTCAATTCATTACCTTGTTCATCAATCCATTTAGTGATGATTAACTTAACTTTAGGTAATTCTACTGGATCTGGAAGTTCTCCATTTACTGCACCGTTGAATTCTGGGATTTCAACTGTTGGAGGATCGATTAATCCATTTGATTGTGCTTCCACTACTGTCTTATCTGGTGTTAATGGAGCTGTTGTTCCATCTTCAAATGTAACTGTTGTAGATCCAT
>NZ_JUQO01000135.1 GCF_001074635.1 Streptococcus mitis | reverse complement strand
AATTCGTCATGGAATGGAACCAAGAAGTCTTTGAAGAAGGAAAAGTTGGCTTGGAAGAGGGAGAATTTTATCCTTATCCGAGATATTAGGAGTTGGTTGGAGATTTTATGAAGAAAATTGGGATTTATTTGGTTTATGTGCTAGCTGTTGTCTTTATTATGCTAGCTTTTGCTTGTGGAACCATCGCATTTGCAGAGTTGGGCTATTCTGCATTATTAGTTTTTAGTTTTGGTTATGCTTTTGCTTTTCTAAGCATGTATGTAATCTTGATTCTTCATGAGCTTGGTCATGCATTTTGTGGTTATCTGACAGGCTATCGTCTGGTGGCTTTTGGGTTAGGACATTTTATTTTGACCAAAAAGTTAGGCAGGTTTCATCTTAGTAGAACAGCCATTCTGAAAAATGTTGGTGCTCAATACATTGGTTTAAAAGAGGATGAAAGTGATCAAAGAATCATCCTGATGCTTTCAGGAGGCTTGATGGTTCATCTCAGCTTGATATTATTGGCGATAGTGTTTGGATTTTTGACAAGAAGCTGGTATTTTGCAGGGACTTGGATTTTTCTTAATTTGTCTTTCTTCCTAAATAACATTTTGCCAGTCGGCATCACCGATGGAGCAAAAATTTGGGAATTGCTACAACACCCTGAAAATACGAAATACGCCTACCTGATGTTGAGGCATTCTGCCCAGACCTTGCTAGCTCCTCAAGAATATGATTTAAAAGACTTTATCATGCCTGTTGATGAGGAGGTGAGAGGGAGTTTTGCAGAAAGTGTTCAGACTCTTCAGGGGTTGGTATTCATATTGGATGATAATATAGAACTTGCAAAGCAACAGTTTCAGTCTGTGTTAGATAAAACAGACAATCCAATGTCTAAAACTAGTTCTCAAATATACCTTCTTCAAGTTGCTCTGATGGAAGGAGATAATAAGAAGGCGGAAGAATATGCAAGTATTCGAGGAGTCAAATCCTTTTTATCTCTAAAAACAGCAGATATGCAGGTCATTCAAGCCTGGTATCAATTTAAGGTAAAGAAAGATGTAGTTCAAACTCACAAGGCTATGAAGGTTGCTAGACAGAAAATGAATAGCAGCCGGATGTTACGGGATGAGAAAAGATATTATGAAAACTGGTTAGCCGAGCTGGAAAAGGAATTAGCCGAAGGAGTCTAATATGGAAATAGAAATTTCTGATTTTACAGGATCTAAGATTGCTTTGATTTGTGGAGATGAGGTCTTGACTATCTTACGTGATGACAAGGACGATATCCCTTGTCCCAACATGTGGGAGTTGCCAGGTGGTGGCCGTGAAGGGGATGAAAGTCCCTTTGAATGCGCAGCGCGTGAAGTTTATGAAGAACTGGGAATTCATTTAAATGAAGATTGTTTGCTTTGGGGCAAAATTTATCCTAGCGTAATCTTTGAAGGCAAGCAATCGGTCTTTATGGTTGGTCAGCTAAGACAAGAACAATTTGACAATATTACCTTTGGGGATGAAGGACAGGCCTATAAACTGATGCCTATTGAGGAGTTTTTGAAGTCTAAACAGGCAGTGCCTCAGCTACAGGGGAGATTGAGGGATTATTTAAAAGTAAGTGATTAGAAAGGATGGTTCAGTTAAATTTCTAAACTGAACCCGCCCTAAACACGGTACCAAAAAGATAAACTTCTCTTAGATACAAACGTCTTCAGAGAGTTTCCTATTTTGGCTTTGTGTTTTACGGGCTTGGTATCTTAATGATGGAAACATGGCAAGAGTTAAAAGTTACAGTGAAGCGTGAGGGAGAGGAGTTGGTTTCCAACCTCTTGATTGAGTTAGGTGCCCAAGGGGTAGCAATTGAAGATAGCATGGACTATGTGGGAAATGTCGACCGCTTCGGTGAAATTTTCCCAGAGGTCGAGCAGCAAGAAGAAATCGTAGTGACAGCCTACTATCCTGATACGGTTGATGTAGCAACGGTTGAGTCAGATTTGCAGGCTCGTCTAGCAGAATTGACAGATTTTATGGATTTGGGAGAGGTCAAAATGGGGACTACTGCCTTGGCTGAGGAAGACTGGGCAGACAACTGGAAGAAATATTATGAACCAACTCGTATTACTCATGATTTGACTATCGTGCCGTCGTGGACAGACTATGAGGCGACTGCGGGAGAAAAGATTATCAAGCTGGATCCAGGTATGGCTTTTGGTACGGGAACCCATCCAACTACTAAGATGAGCCTCTTTGCCTTGGAACAGGTTCTTCGTGGTGGCGAGACAGTGCTAGATGTGGGGACTGGTTCAGGGGTTCTCTCCATTGCTAGCTCGCTACTTGGTGCCAAGGAAATCTTCGCCTATGACCTAGATGATGTAGCAGTTCGTGTTGCTCAGGAAAATATTGAACTTAACCCTGGAATGGAAAATATCCACGTTGCTGCTGGAGACTTGCTTAAGGGTGTTGAGATTGAGGCAGATGTGATTGTAGCTAATATCTTGGCGGATATTCTCATCCATCTGACGGAGGATGCCTATCGCTTGGTCAAGGATGAAGGCTACCTTATCATGAGTGGGATTATCAAGGACAAGTGGGACATGGTGCGCGAGTCGGCTGAATCAGCTGGATTTTTCCTTGAGACCCACATGATTCAAGGGGAATGGAATGCCTGTGTCTTTAAGAAAACCAAGGATATTTCCGGTGTGATTGGAGGCTAGCATGCAGCAGTATTTTGTCAAAGGGAGTGCAGTCTCTCCTGTCACTATCGAGGACAAGGAAACCAGCAAGCATATGTTTCAGGTTATGCGCTTGAAAGAAGATGATGAGGTTACTTTGGCCTTTGATGATGGAATTAAGCGCTTGGCGCGTGTGCTGGATGTGGAAACCCGTCAGTTTGAGTTGATCCAAGAATTGGCTGACAATGTGGAACTGCCAGTCCAAGTGACCATTGCATCCGGCTTTCCCAAGGGGGACAAGCTGGAGTTTATCACTCAAAAAGTAACCGAGCTCGGAGCCAGTCAAATCTGGGCCTTTCCTGCCGATTGGTCCGTTGCCAAGTGGGATGGCAAGAAATTGGGTAAAAAGGCTGAAAAACTAGAAAAAATCGCCCTTGGAGCAGCAGAACAAAGTAAGCGTAATGTTGTTCCAAGTATCCAGCTTTTCGAGAACAAAGCTGACTTTCTAGTCCAACTAGACCAGTTTGACTCTATCGTAGTGGCTTATGAAGAGTCGGCCAAAGAAGGAGAAGCCGCTGCGCTTTTACAAGCAGTTAGTGGCCTTGAAAAAGGAGACAAATTGCTCTTTATCTTTGGTCCAGAAGGTGGTCTGTCACCTGCAGAAATTGAGAGTTTTGAAGCTAAGGGAGCAGTCTTGGCAGGTCTTGGTCCTCGTATTTTACGAGCAGAAACAGCACCACTTTACGCTTTATCAGCCCTTAGTGTTTTATTAGAATTAGAGAAATAAGAGGAAGAAAATGGAACAAAAACACCGTTCAGAATTTCCAGAGAAGGAACTTTGGGATTTAACAGCCCTATACCAAGACCGTGAGGATTTCTTACGTGCGATCGAGAAGGCTCGCGAAGACATCAATCAGTTTAGCCGTGATTACAAGGGCAATCTTCACACTTTTGAGGATTTTGAAAAGGCCTTTGCGGAATTGGAACAAATCTACATTCAGATGAGCCATATTGGTAACTATGGTTTTATGCCTCAGACGACAGACTATAGCAATGACGAATTTGCCAACATTGCCCAAGCTGGGATGGAATTCGAAACAGATGCCAGTGTAGCCTTGACCTTCTTTGACGATGCCTTGGTGGAAGCTGATGAGGAAGTCTTGAATCGTTTGGGTGAATTGCCTCACTTGACGGCAGCTATTCGTCAGGCCAAAATCAAAAAAGCCCACTATCTGGGGGCTGATGTGGAGAAGGCTTTGACCAATCTCGGCGAAGTTTTCTACAGTCCACAGGACATTTACACAAAGATGCGAGCTGGGGATTTCGAAATGGCGGACTTTGAAGCTCATGGCAAGACCTACAAAAACAGCTTTGTGACTTATGAGAATTTCTACCAAAACCACGAGGATGCTGAGGTTCGTGAGAAATCCTTCCGTTCCTTCTCAGAGGGACTTCGTAAGCACCAAAATACGGCCGCTGCAGCCTATCTAGCCCAAGTCAAGTCTGAAAAACTACTAGCAGATATGAAGGGTTACGACTCAGTCTTTGATTATCTCCTGGCTGAGCAAGAAGTGAACCGTGCTATGTTTGATCGTCAGATTGACCTCATCATGAAGGATTTTGCGCCAGTAGCTCAGAGATACCTCAAACATGTTGCCAAGGTCAATGGTCTTGAAAAGATGACCTTTGCAGACTGGAAATTGGATTTGGATAGTGCCCTCAATCCTCAAGTGACTATTGACGATGCCTATGATTTGGTCATGAAGTCGGTAGAACCTTTGGGGCAGGAATATTGTCAGGAAGTTGCTCGCTATCAAGAAGAGCGCTGGGTGGACTTTGCTGCTAATAGTGGCAAGGATTCTGGTGGTTATGCGGCGGACCCATATCGCGTGCATCCTTATGTTCTCATGAGCTGGACAGGCCGTTTGAGCGATGTCTATACCTTGATTCATGAAATCGGGCATTCTGGTCAATTCATCTTTTCAGATAATCATCAAAGCTACTTTAACGCTCACATGTCGACCTACTATGTCGAAGCGCCTTCGACCTTCAATGAATTGCTCCTCAGTGACTACTTGGAGCACCAGTCTGACGATCCTCGTCAAAAACGCTTCGCTCTTGCCCACCGCTTGACAGACACCTACTTCCATAACTTTATTACCCACCTCTTGGAAGCAGCCTTCCAGCGTAAGGTTTATACCTTGATTGAAGAAGGGGAAACCTTTGGAGCAAGCAAACTCAACAGTATTATGAAGGAAGTCTTGACGGACTTCTGGGGAGATGCCATTGAGATTGATGATGATGCTGCTTTGACTTGGATGCGCCAAGCTCACTACTACATGGGCTTGTATAGTTACACTTACTCAGCAGGACTAGTCATCTCGACTGCGGGTTACCTTCATCTGAAACATTCAGAAACTGGAGCTGAAGATTGGCTCAATCTCCTCAAATCAGGTGGTAGCAAGACACCACTTGAGTCAGCCATGATTATCGGTGCGGATATTTCAACAGATAAACCACTCCGTGATACCATCCAGTTCTTGTCAGACACAGTTGATCAGATTATTGCCTACAGTGCCCAGTTGGGGGAGTAAATTAAAAGAGCCTGGGACAAAAGTCTAACCTTAAATAAAAAAAGCGAACAAAACGAGTTATCTGATACTCAGAATTCTGTCTTGTCCGCTTTTTTATCTAGTCTATTGCTTTAAAAAATTTATAATAAAAAATTCCTAAAATCAGAATTTTTTTCCCTGCCTCTTTAATTATCCCCAAAAGCTATCTTCTTCAGCTTGATCTGAAGAGAAGAGCCAAACTTCTTTGATTTTTCCGTATTCAATACGGAAGAGGTCAATCCCGTTCATATTGAGTTCAGTACCATCAGCACGTGTTCCAAGAAAAGTAACATTGGCTGCGATTAAATCCTTATTGTCAGAAACCCAATTTGTTACTACCTTAAAGGTTCCATTAGTTTTCTCAGCAAATGTAGCTAGGTGAGTTCCTAGCTTGTCCTTACCAACAACTGTACCAGATATACTATGAGTACCAGGTTGATGCCAGACAATATCGTCTGCCATCGTTTCAAAGACACCAGGAAAGTCACCAGCAATTAAAGCTTGGTTATAAGCGTTGAAAATTTCTAAGTTTGTTGACATATATATTCTCCATTTCTTTTTTATGATATAATTGTAACAGTTACAAACAAAAAAACAAGTAGACACTTTTTCGATAGCTAGTATCAAAAGTAGTACTATTATTGATACTAAAAGATAAATTTTTTTAAAAAAATAGAAAGAAGATATTTTATGACAAATAAAGTGAGTGAGTATGGTATTTGTCCATTTGCGACAACGCAGAGGGTTTTAACAGGGAAATGGGCACTGGTAATCATTTATCAGTTGAGTACGGGTACCAAACGATTTAAAGAATTGCAGAGATTATTGCCTGGGATTACTCAAACTATTTTGACCCGTCATCTCCGTCAATTAGAAAAGGATAAGATTGTTCAACGAAAGGTCTATGCCGAAGTTCCACCACGAGTTGAGTACAGCTTAACTGAAGTGGGGCAGGAATTCAGAGTTGTTTTAGATGCTGTCGAGAAATGGGGTCTAGATTATATCAAGTTGCTAGAAATGTAGAGGTATTGACCATGTATCAAGAGTTACTTAGAAAAATAGCAGAAGAAAAAACAAGTTATCATGAGGAGGAAATCCAGTGGCTGCTTGATCATTTGGGAGATCCTTCTCCAGAAATTCGCGATGATCTTGTTTTTACAAGCTTTGCTAGAGGGATTCAGGAAGAGCTATTTACACAGGAACAATTTCAGTTCATTGCTGAGGTGGTATCAGCTGATGGAGGACTAGATAAAGAGATTGATAAGGTAGGTCTGTCAACCCTTGAACGTTCTTTTAGGGCGCTTATTTATGCAAATCTCTTGTCTGCAGATGCCAACCAGCAATCGATTTTTTATCAGGAATTAAATGCAGGAATTCGTAATGTCCTTTTAAATCAAGGTTTGTACTATCTTTCGAAAGAAAAGGACACAACGGGTTTTTCAAGTCAGTATGGTTGGGTTCACACTTTTGCACATGGAGCCGATTTACTGACAGAGGTGGTTTGTCATCCAGACTTTCCTAAAAACAGAATTCATGAAGTATTTGACATACTTGGCCAACTGTTTAAAAGAATTGCGATTCGTTTTACAGATGATGAGGATTGGCGTTTAGCAAGAGTGATCTATGAACCTATTTTACAAGGGAAGTTGGAGCAAGAGCAAGTAGCTTCTTGGATAAAAACTGTTGACTTTCCGATAGAAGAAAGGGAAGATTTTTATAAATTCTCCAACTTCAGATCCTGTCTGTTGGAAGTCTATGTCCGACTTGACCAGAGAAATAGTTTACAAGATGACTTGAAAGAAGCTATCCAGTCTTTTCAATACTAGGGATTAGCTAATATTACTTTTTGAAAGAGTTTCTATTGTATTCTCCTAACTAATAATGAAAACTAATAAAAGAGGTTGAATCATTTTCCAACCTCTTTTTGTGTATCTTAATGGAATTGCATACCACCATCAACGATAATGGTTTGTCCTGTAATGTAGTTTGAATCTGGTCCTGCAAGGAAGCTGACGGCTGCAGCCACATCTTCTGGTTCAGATAGACGTTTTAGAGTAATATCTTTTGCAAATGTCTGCATACCCCATTCGTCATCTTTTCCTGCATTTTTACCGACTTCATGAGCGATATCGTACATCATTGGTGTTTTCACAATACCTGGTGCGTAGGCGTTAACAGTGATGCCTGAGTCTGCTAAATCACGCGCCAATGTTTGCGTAATTCCTCGAACAGCAAATTTTGTTCCACCATAAACAGTTAGATTTGGGTTACCGACTACACCAGCTTGAGAGGTTGCGTTGATAATTTTACCTCCGTGGCCAAGTGCTTTAAATTGCGCTTGTGCAGCTTGTGAACCCCAAATGACACCACCAACGTTGATACCGAAAGTGCGTGTAAATTGTTCCTCAGTAATTGTATCAAGAGGAGTAGTTGGAGCAACACCAGCGTTATTTACGACAACATTCAAATCACCAAAATGGTCAACAACCTTTTGAAATGCTTGTGCAACTTCGGCCTGTTTCGAAACATCGGCCACGACAGCGAAGGCATTCTCAGCTGATAATTCGGCAACAGCTTTTTCAGCTGTTTCAGGATTGTAGTCTAAGACTCCTACCTTAAAGCCATCTTGAACCAATCGTTTTGCGATTGCAAAACCGATTCCTTGACCTGCACCTGTGACAATAGCAACTTTAGACATATGATTCCTCCTTGGTATCCACGATACCATTCAAACGTTCATAAAAGAACAGCAAAGGTTTACAAATAAGCTTCGATAATGGGTTTTGTAAACCCTATCAAAACTACGCTATTAGTATACACCTTTGAAAAAAATGTTTCAAATAAACACTACCGTTTTTATAGAATTTTGTCCTGAAAATTTCCAAACAATTTTCTTGAAACCCTTTCCC
>NZ_JUQO01000134.1 GCF_001074635.1 Streptococcus mitis | reverse complement strand
GGAAGAAGTGACAGTCACTGTAGAAGTAACGCCACAAAAAGACGATTACGATCCACAGCCAAAAGCCCAAACAGTGGACAACGGGACAGTGCCAAAGGCAGAAGACAGTGTCGATAAGACCGACTTACCAAGCGGCACAACAATCGCATGGAAAGAAACTCCAGTTGTGAACACACCAGGAAATCATCCAAGTGTAGCCTTAGTGACATATCCTGACGGAACAGTCGATGAAGTCACAGTCCCAATTACAGTTAAGGAACAAAAAGAA
>NZ_JUQO01000133.1 GCF_001074635.1 Streptococcus mitis | reverse complement strand
CTGGTCCGAGGAGGACAGGAAAATGTTTAGTCAACTACGTATGCGTGAAGAACAAGCCTTGTTGGCACAGGACTATGCCTTGGAACAAGCTGAAGAAAAAGGCTTAGAACGTGGTCTTGAACGTGGTCGTGCAGAAGGGATTGAACGGGGACTGGAGCGTGGAAAAGTTGAAGGAAGGGAAGAAGGGAAACTTTTTGCCTTTCTAGATATGGTCCATCAAGGTCTTCTGACTTCTGAGGTTGCCAGCCATCAGTTGGGCATGTCAGTAGCTGAGTTTGAGTCCTTGCTATGAGGTCACATTTTAAATAGTAGAAAGTTAATGGAATGGCGAGTTATTTCCAAAATACTTGCCATTTTTGCTTGACATTTGGAAGGGGTTATAGGATAATACCATAGAAGTGAGTTCTGTCCAATTATCTATGTCGATTAGATATGTGAGGTTTGACTCAAGGTTTAAGAAATTTGTGAGATTTTCACTTTAAAATAGGATATTTGAAGCGTATTCAATCTCACAAAGATGTTTTTTCATCTTTTTTGTTGAAAAATTGTAAAAACTTTAAAAAATTGAAGAAAACCCTTGACAAATCCTGCAAATATTTATATACTGTATGGTAGTAAGATAGTCTTACGAAAAAATATTTTAAAGAAAAACAAAGGAGATAAAACGATGAAAAAAGTTTTATTGACAAGCGCAGTCGCTCTTGCAGCATTTGGTGCTGTACAAGCTGTTTCAGCTGATGGTAACAACGGTTATAGTAGTGGTGTTGTAAACCCACTTACTGGTAAAATCGATCAAGCTAACTATAGCGGAAATACAGTTGTTTCAGCTCACACTGGTGTAGTTGCTGATGCTGACCAATACAAACCAGCAACTCCAGTTACAAACCCATACGCTGTAAGAAATCGTATCGGTAAAGATGGTAAGGTTTTACCAGATGTATTTGGTAATGGTACTCATGTTCGTGTACATGTTAAAGATGTCCAAGGTAACCCTGTAGCGGGTGTTAAAGTAGCTGCTTTAGTATACAAAACACCAGACGACTTTGACAACTACAAAAAACCAGCTTTAATTGAAGGAACTACTGACGCAGCAGGTGATGTTGAGTTTGCTGTTGAAAACGGTGGTTATGTACTTTACCGTGTTGATCAAGCTCCAAGAGGTTACTTTGTTCCTGCTAATCTTACAGTAGGTACTGTACTTGATTCAGAAGAAGTTGTACGTGAAGGTTCAGACATGTTTGTTAACGGTGAGTTGACAATCGAAAAAACTGACACTTATAACGTTGTTCGTACTGAGTGGGTTAAAGATGACAACGGTGTGTGGTACTACTATGAAGATAACAAACAAGTTACTGGTTGGAAACAAATTGACGAAAACTGGTACTACCTAAATGAAAAAGGTGAAATGCAAACTGGTTGGGTTAACGTTGGTGGAACTTGGTACTACCTAAACAAATCAGGTGTAATGCAAACTGGTTGGGTTAACGTTGGTGGAACTTGGTACTTCCTTGAAGCATCAGGTGCTATGAAAGCTAGCCAATGGTTCCAAGTTAAAGACAAATGGTACTACGTTAACGCTTCAGGTGCCCTTGCAGTTAACACTACTGTAGGTGGATACACTGTAAACGGAAACGGTGAATGGGTTAACTAATTTAGTTTAATCAAAAAAGCAGGAGATTTCTTCTGCTTTTTATTTTTTCCATAAAAAGTTCAGTTTTTTTTAGAATTTTTTTAAAAAATAAGATACAATAAAACTAGGTTTATTACCTAAAATTTTAAACATGGAGAATGCTCATATGAAAAATAAAAAAGCTTTAGCCCTAGCAGTAGCTAGCTTGACAATGGCAAGTGCAGCAGTTTTAACCAGTTACTCTGCAATTACAGCTCGTCCAGTAAGTGCGGAAGAAGTTGTTTATAGAACTGAGTGGATCACAGTGATTAATGGTCGTTCACAAGAACGTAAGACAGTATTTTTTGAAGATGGGAATCAGCCGATCTCTAAACATTCGACAATTGAAGGATTTGAATTTCAACGTGCCTATGTTGAAGGGGGAAGAAAATACTACTTATTCGTTGAGAAAGGAACAAAGATTGATGATTATGTAAACGATCCCGATGCTTCCGTCAGTGAGTTAAATACTCAAGGATATAAAACATCTGATAAAGATGTAAAATGGCGTGTGTCTGCTGGTAATCGTTATCTTTACTATAAAGGAAATCCTGTAAAAGGTTGGGCTAATGTTGATGGAAAAACTTACTATTTTGATAGTGAAGGTGTTATGGCTCACGGAGTTCTTGAAAACACATCTGAACGTTACTATCTAGACGGACAAGGTGTTAAGAAAACTGGTTTCATTAAAGTAGGAGAAAAAACCTATTATTTTGTGTCAGATGGAGCTCGTAAGACAGAGATTATCTCTGAAAATGGAAAAACTTATTTTGTCAAAGATGGTGTTGTGACAATTGGAGCGCATAAGGTAGGTGCTAAATGGTACTTCTTTGCTGAAGACGGTACAACCAAGTCAGGTATTGTGAAAGATAGTGCTGGAAAATGGTATTACATTACTACAGAAGGTGAGCGTAAGACAGGTCTTATCAAGGGTGCTGGCGATAAGTATTACTATGTCACTGAAGAAGGTGAACGTAAGTTTGGGGAAATTACCGTTGATGGTAAAACATATTTCTTAACAGATGAATCTAATACAAAAGCTGGCTGGAATAAAGTTGATAGTAACTGGATTTATGTAAATAAAGAAGGCAAACGTCAAGTTGGCTGGTTACAAGATGGCGGTAAGTGGTATTACTTTAACGCTGAAGGCATCATGCAAAAATGGTGGGTTAAAGATGGTAGCACTTGGTACTATCTAAACGGTTCAGGCGAAATGCAAACAGGCTGGTTGCAAGATGGTAGCACTTGGTACTACCTAAACAACTCAGGTGCTATGGTAACAGGTTGGGCTAAAGTAGGTGATTCATGGTACTACCTTAAAGGCTCAGGTGCTATGGTAACAGGTTGGTTCCAAGTAGGCGGTAAATGGTACTATGCTTATAGTTCAGGTGCCCTTGCAGTAAGCACTACAGTCGATGGCTACTATGTAAATGCCAACGGTGAATGGGTATAAAATAACAAAGAGAGCGGTTAGAACTGCTCTCTTTCTTTTACTTTTAAATATTTCTACACTTTTTATATTTTTTATTGCATTTATTATAGGAAAAGGATATAATCTATATAAATTTAACCATTTAATAAAGGAGGTTCTTCTCATGAAGAAAACACTAACAGGTATCTTGCTAGCTACTTCAGTGCTAGCGATGGCTTCAGTTCAACCAGCACAAGCTGCCGAATCAGGGGCAACGAGTGCTTCGGCAACTTCTACGGTTAAAGAAGTCCACTATGCAACATTTAAAAATGGTGGACCTGTAGATATCAAAACTGCACTAACAGGATCTGCTGTGACAACTGCATCTATTGAGAATCACCCTGAAATTGCAAATTATATCTATACTTCTAGTAGAGAAGAGAATGGTATTATGTATCATATGTATGCGCCAACTGCTACAACAGGTACTACGAATTCTGGTACTCAGACCAATCCATACCATAGAGATAACAACCAAAACAATGGTAGCACTAGTAATACTAATGGGAACAATAACCAAAATGGTACTGGTGCAAACAATAATAATGGCTCAACAACAAATTCTAATTCTCCAGTAAAAAAAGTTCGTTTTGTAGAATATAAACCTGGTAGTGATGTTCCAGTTGATATTAAAGATCCACGTACAGGCTCTGCAGCTTCTGATACCAGTCGTCTGGATATTGCCAACTATACTTATGTTACTGGTGAATTAAAAGGTGATACACTTTACCATATCTATCGCTCAAATTCAACGACTAATACTAACCAAAATAATAATCAGAACCAGTCTAATTCTGCAGGTCAATTCAAAACGGAGAATGGGAAGGTCTACTATATTAAGGACGGCAAAAAAGTTACTGGCTGGCAAAAAATTGATAGTAAGACTTACTACTTTGAAGCTGATGGAGCTATGAAAAAAGGTCTATTGACTTCAGGTGATAAGCAATACTATTTAGATGAAAAAGATGGTGTTAAAAAGCTAGGCTTTGTAAAAGTTGCTGATAAGGTTTACTATTTTGTTGAAAATGGTGATAAGAAAACTGGCTTTATCAAAATTGATGATAAAACTTACTATCTAAAAGAAGGTGTTCGTCTAACAGGGGATATTACAGTAGACGGGAAACATTATTTCTTAGATGAAGAAGGTGTCCTTAAACCAGGTATTGTTTTAATTGATGGTAAAAAATTCTTCATTGATGATGAGGGAAATCGTCATGTTGGATGGAAGAAAATTGGACTGGATTGGTATTATTTCTCTAAAGAAGATGGAATGAAGACTGGTTGGGTCAAAGATGGGTCATGGTATTACTTGGATGAAACTGGTGTGATGAAAACTGGTTGGAAACAAGTTGATGGTAATTGGTACTATCTTAACGGCTCAGGTGCTATGCAGACAGGCTGGAAATTTATAAATGGTAGTTGGTACCATTTTGACAGTTTAGGTAAAATGGGTACTAGATGGATAAAAGACAATGGTACATGGTATTATCTTGACGGTTCAGGTGCTATGCAGACTGGTTGGAAGCTTTTAGATGGTAACTGGTATTACCTCAATGATTCAGGTGCTATGCAAACAGGTTGGCTCAAGCAAGGTGGTACATGGTATTATCTTGCTGGCTCAGGTGCTATGAAGACAGGTTGGTACCAAGTTAGCGGTAAATGGTATTACTCATATTCATCAGGTGCATTGGCTGTGAACACAACTATCGATGGTTACACAGTAAATGCCAATGGTGAGTGGGTGTAATGGATATAATAAAGAAATAAGGGGAATTTCCTCTTATTTTTTATCATTTTGGAGTGTGATTTCTTGAATTTTTAGGAAAAAAATGGTAAAATAACACCAAAAAAGTACCAAAGGTGGTCGATATTTTATGGATAAGAAAAAATTTCTAACTGCTAGCTTGGCTAGTGTTGCTGTTTTAGGATCAGCATTTGTTGTATCTCAACCGTCGGTTGTAAAAGCGGAAGGTCAACCTGTAGCTAGTAGTCAACCAGCTGAAAATAAAGAATCAGCACAAAAAGAATTTTTAACTAATTTTGATGAAGCTTTAAAAGCAGTAATTGCAGAATTAGAAAAAGCTGAAACTAATAGTCCAGAAGAAGCAAAAGCAAAGGCTGATACAATTGCAGCATTAAAAGCA
>NZ_JUQO01000132.1 GCF_001074635.1 Streptococcus mitis | reverse complement strand
TGGTTTCTCTGCTTTAGGAGCCTCGTCAGGGACTGTGCCTACCGGTGCAGTGTACTCTGGCTTCTCTGATTTAGTTGTCTCGTTTGGCACGGTGCTTACAGACTCTGGATTTTTAGGTTTCTCAGCTTTAGGCGCTTCATTAGGGATACTTTCCTGAGTTTCAGATACTGGAACATTTTTTGTCCCCTCATTCTTATGTTGAATTTCTGAAATTGCATCATCATTAAGGGGTAAGTATCCAATATAACGATATCCAGCAATTTGAACTACTCCTTCATTACTTGGAGCTTTCAAAGGATTGCTTATATCGAGAGCTTGCATACTAGAAAGACTAATCAGTCCGATAGTAGTAACTAAGAACAAACTACTAACTTTTTTCTTTTTATGAACCAAAAGGACTAAACTACCAACAGCTAATAGACCTAAAGCTGTAAGCACAGAAGTCGATGAACCTGTTGCAGGAAGAGCTTCCTGCTGATAAATAAGAGCATAAGTTTCCTCATTATCAGTAGGAATTCCTGCCTGAATCTTAGTTTGTTCTTCTTGTGTAAGAGCGCTTTTTTCAACATAATGATAGGTAGAAGCATGAATGATTGACGGTGCAGCCAAGATACTTCCGAGCAACACCGAACCAACAATCCCACAGATTTTTCGGATCGAAAATCGTTCTTTTTTAAATAATGACAAGCGTAATCACCTTCTTCAATTTAATTTCTTAACAGTAAACACTATTTTTTATTTTCAAAAATTGAACTTCTAAAATCATCAGTTTGGTTAAGATAAGCTTTAAAGATTGCTCTCTTCAACTTATGAACTGCACTGTCTGTTTCTGGATTATAGTTATTCCAATGAGGAGTTTCTGTATCCTTGCGGACAGCTTCATTCATTAGTTGTTGCAACTCATCTATATTGCTTGTAGTTTTGGTTGCAAAGCTTGTCCATGATTTACTTGTATCATTAAAGGTAACTTTATTCAATTGACTGAATTTGTCTTGTCGCTCTTTATACATGGCCTTTTTAAAATCACTCCAAGTGTCGTATTGACCATTAAATAATTTTTGAAGTACTAATTTATCTGTTACCAATCCTTTAGTCTTACCATATGAGGTAATCGTTTTTTTATTTGCCCTAGCATCGGGTTCAAATTGATTTGAAATATATGGCACCATACCATCTTTAAATCCTTTAGCAGCTAATAGTTCATAGGCCATACGACGTCCCATCAGGTCACCTGGCGTTCCGTCATCATTACTTAATGCTGCATAAATCGGCGCAAATAATTTAATAGTGAAGTAGCCATTTCTTTCGTATTCACCTAAGGCATATTCCCTAGACGAAATAATATTATTCTCAATCAAATCATTAAATGAATGTAATTTTTCAGCTTCTGCATATGCCAAATCTTTAACTACATTTGTTGCATAGACACTATTTCCATCTGGGTCGGGATGGTACTCATTTGTAACTTTTCTAAGAAGTTGTTGTTTTTGATAAGTATCTAATTTAAGAATTGAATTTCCTTCAAGATATTCTAGCATATAAACAACATCGAACATATTGTGGACATATTGCTTCAAATCATCAGAGTTTTTAAATCTCGTAGTTGGATCGAGTATTTGTAATCGTTCTCCTTCTTTACTATCAGATTTTGAATGTTTCAAGATTGAGTTGATGGTGATTGTCGCATCATCTGGATGGTCTGGTGCTTGTAATAAGCCTTTGGCAAAGAACTCTGGTCCCAAGCCACTTCTTCGACCATAGCCACCAAGATAGATGTCCTGATCTGAGTCATGCGTCATCTCATGTGTATATGTGATAGCTCCATCCTTATCCAACATACGATAGCCCATATAATATACTGCATCCCCTGTAGCGTAAGCACCGTGTCCATTATGACCAACTTTATTTCCAACAGGGCCAAAGAAATGTTTCATTGCAGGATTTGAATTATCAAAATCTGCTACTTCTGTAGCCTTTCCTTCAGTATTATCAGTTCCAAATTTATAGGCATCATAAAGCAAGATATTTCGATAAAGCTTCTCACGCCCTTCCTTATCTAGAATACGATACCAATAGTCGTAGTGATCTCGTTGACGTTTGGCAGTTTCACGCGCACTCTTTTCAACAAAGCTATTCAAATCACCACTTGCTTGATGTTCTTTATTACGATAGCGATCATAAGAACCAAAACCTAGACTAGATATGGTTGAAATGACAAATACGGATCTTTCTGGCAAGGTAAGTAGAGGCAGTACCATGTTACGGTATTTCCAACTGTCGCTAGTGATTCGATCATAGACACCGATAGAGTACTTGCTGCCAACTTTTTCCTGATTAGCCCTCACTTCTGGAATATTAGATTTTTCTTCAACGATTAAGGCTTTTGTCTGAGATTTAAACCATTCATTGTTAGTTTGAGTAGGTGCAAATGCTTTACGGTAGCCTTCTAAAGCACTAAACAGGTCTTTTGTACCGTAGTTATTCGTTAACAAGGCATTGTAAGTAACCACATTATTTTTAGCCAAGAGATTGTTGTAGCCAGATTTACCTAGTTCAATAATCGTATCAAGAGGAGAGGTATTTCCCTTACCAAAGAAATCCATATGGAACATAAGCAAATCTTTTGCGCTAGCCTTATCAAATTTGAAACCATACCAGCGTTCTAGATAGGTTAATCCTAGCATCAAAGCTTCTTTGTTTCGCTTGATTTTATCAACGATGTAATTGTCAATAGCACTATTATTTCCAGTAACAGCAGCATCAGCTGAAAGCAATTTTTTAAGAGTCTCAGTCAAGTGCTCTTTGGTTTTAGCGAATTGCTCATCTAGATAGAGTTCTGTTAATTTAACATTATCAGAGATTCCTAACAAATTCTTAAGAGTAGTTGGATCATACTGCACTGTATTTAAGTCATTTTTAACTCTGTTTATTATAGACGTATAATCTTTTAGGAAAGCATTTGGTGTGTATACTAGACCTGTACTTCCAATAGTATACTCAGCCAGATTTGCAAAATCACTATGGTAGGTTAAGCTCACTTTCTCAGATGTTCCATCTTTGTAATGTAGTAGTAAGTGATTGATAGAGTGCTTATCTGAAGTAATATCTGAAACCACTTCCTCATTTTTCATAGCGACAACAGATAACAATTCTTTCTTAAATAGATTATTATCAGCTGACAATTGATTTCCATACTTCACAATGGTGTCTCTATTATAGAAAGGCAATAATTTTTCTATATTTTTATATGCAACTTTTCTTGCCTCCTGATAATGAGCTACCTTGGTATAATCTACATCCTGTTTAGCAGAATTTGTAAAATCTTCCACGGTTATAGTTTTCTTTGTAGTAATCTGGTCTTTCTTGGCTTGAACTGCTGTTTTTTCAATCTCAGTACCACGTTCTACAGTGGAATCAACTGACATTACCTCATCTCCAACTGCTTGAACATTAACTACCTTATTGTCTTTATTACTGTATACCTTTTTCTGCTTCATACCATTGAAGTGGTAACCAGAAATCGCATTCCCATTTGTAATATTCATATCGCTGAGAACGTTATTCAAGTGGCCGGTATTATCATCTGCTCCGCCTTCTTGCGTCCATAGGGAACCTGCAACCCCACCGACTCTAGCGAATGGTTTAGCATTATTTATTTCACCTTCAGCATAACTATTTGCTACAGTTGCATTATTTTCTACGATACCTGCAATTCCACCAATGGTTTGGTTAGAATATTCTGCATTGCTTGAAATAGTTACTGATGCTATAGAATGATCTACACTAGCATTCGTACCAGTTAATTGACCGACTAGACCACCAATTGCATACTGAGAGGTTGTAACAAAGGTATTTGTTATTCTTCCAGTGAAGCTACTATTACTTACGGTAGAATTTTCAACTTTTTGAATAAGTCCTCCGATACCTAGCTCACCAGCAATGATTCCATTTGCGTGAACATTATTTAAAGTTGAAGAATTTGTGGCTTCCTTAGCAACTGATGCGACATGATTCTTACCAGAAATATTAACATCTTTTAAGGTGAGATCCTTAACAGTAGCGTGTTCTAATCTATTGAATAACGGCTTTTTCAAATTATAGATAGCATAATGTTTACCTTGATGACTACCAATTAATGTCCCTGTGAAATTCTTTGTAACATAACTTTCTTGGTTTTCATTTAACTCAAACTCGCGAGCATTCATTGTTGCACCAAGTGTGAATGTTCCACTTGGTCTACTATTCATATCAGTTATTAATTTTTTAAATGATGTGTAGATAGGGCCGTCGTTTTGAACAACTTTTGGAAGATAATAAGTAAAATTGTCTTGGTATTGATTGTCTACAGATTGCTTCAAGTGTTCTAATCTAGCCGTGATTTTATAGACTGGTTTGCCATCTTTTGTAGTATCCTCAATGTTTGAAACTGGAAGCAGTACATCTTTAAATTTAGCTGACTTCACCTTAATGAAATAAGCAGATTTATTATCTGGTACTTTATCCAAGCTTGTATGCTGTCTTGACCGATCTCCTTCATAACTATAGAGCTCCACATCAGAAACACTTCTTAATTCTATTGTTTTCTCTGGATCTGTTTCTTTCGGCTTCTCAACAGGAGTTTCAGGTTTAAGTTGCTCGATATTCCCCTTGTATTCAGGAAGTGGATCTACCTGTTCTGGTTCTACTATTGCTCCTGCCTGTGGACCTGTGTATTCTGGTAGGGGGGCAGTCTGCTCTGGTTCAACAATAGCGCCAGCTTGTACGCCTGTGTACTCTTTTGGTGGCTCTACTTTTTCTGGTTCAACAATAGCTCCGGCTTGCACTCCTGTGTATTCTTTCGGTGCTTCTACCTTCTCTGGTTCTACTATCGCTCCAGCTTGTACACCTGTATATTCTGGTAGTGGGGCTACCTGCTCTGGCTCTACTATAGCTCCGGCTTGCACTCCTGTGTATTCCTTCGGTGCTTCTACCTTCTCTGGTTCTACTATCGCTCCAGCCTGAACTCCTGTGTATTCTGGTAGGGGTGTAATCTGCTCAGGTTCGACTACAGCGCCAGCTTGTACGCCTGTGTATTCTGGTAGGGGTGCTACTTGCTCAGGTTCGACAATAGCTCCAGCTTGTACTCCAGCATATTCCGGTTCTACTTTTTCTGGTTCAACAATAGCGCCAGCTTGTACTCCTGTATATTCTGGTAGAGTGGCTACCTGTTCAGGTTCGCCTTTATCTGTTACAACTGCTTCTGGTAACGCTGGTTGGACTGCTGGCTCACCTTTGTCGGTTACTACAGCTGCTGGTAGTTCAGGCTGAATTGCGGGTTCAACAATAGCTCCAGACTGTACTTCCTTATGTTCTGCACCAGTCTCAGCTTGTTCCTTTATAACTTGGGCTTTTTTAGTACCTTTTTCGACTATTCTTGTAACAGGCGCAGTCGTTGAAGTTGAAACAATTTCTCGTGAAACCTCTTCCTTGTTTACAGAGAATATTCTGACGATTTCAACTTTCTTACCTAATTTGCCTTCTTGTTTTACTCTTACAGTTCCTTCAGCTAAATCAGGATTCTCTTGAACTTCTTCTTGAAAATCTATTTTTGTCTCTATAGTTTCATCACGATATAAGAGTTCAGGTTTGTTCAATTGACCTGATAAAACTTCATCCTGTGGATTTAGTGTATTTACCCCAGTCTTTTCTTTTGGAGACACCTTCTCGTCTTTCTTCGTTTCTAGATTCTTATGTTCGGCTAATTGTGCTTGAGAATCTGAAGATTGTTTCTCTTCTTTTCTTGGATTGATTAATTCAGTAGAGAAAGGTTTTTCAACTACTTGAACTTCTGTCGGCTTAGTTGAAGAAACAGGTGTTTGTTCCTGAATAGTTTGTACTGTTGATGGATTCTCTACAAAATTCGGTGTAACACTATAATCCACCTTTTGTTGTTTTGTAGGAGTGGCTGCTGATTTTTCTTGATTATTTACTTTAGACTCAGAAGTTATGTTTTCCTCTTTGATATATCCGATATATGTATAACCTGAAATATCTTTAGGAAGAGGTAATTTTTCTCCAGAGGTCAATTCATAGTCCGTATTGTAATTCAGTAAAAGATTATTTTCTAAAGCATGAGCTGAAACTAAGACACCATTTCCTATTCCTGCAACCAATACTAAATGTAGTACTGTTTTATTCTTAATTTTTTTCTTAGAAACGGTAAAAATTAAAATTCCCAGAGCAGCTAAGCTAGTACCAGCAACTAAGGCTTGCATCTCATTCTTGCTTCCAGTATTTGGTAATTCCGCCAGTTGATTTTGGGAATTTAACTTATAAACAAGATAATAAGTCTCATCATCATTCTCCACGTATGTCGGAATATCATAGACAAGCTGCTTCTTTTCTTCTGATGATAGCTCTGAATCTGTCACATATTTATAGTGAACTCCCGCAGTTTCTTGAGCATCCACAGATGAACTAGCTAATACAGACATAAAAAATAAACTTGAAATCGTTGCAGATACAAGTCCTACTGATAATTTTCTAAATGAAAAACGTTCTTGTTTTTCACCAAAATACTTTTCCATTATTCCTCCTTGAAATACAATTTATAAATGTTACAAAGACCTTTATTATATTAGTGTATTATCTATAAAAAAGGTAGTATACCTTAATTATACTCTTTATTTACCGAAAAGTCTTAAAATTGAGTAGCGTTTTCATACTTTGTTTTATATATAAAATACCAAGCAGTAGTTTTGCAACTCCCTATTATTTTTTTGGATAAAATGTAACCCACCATGGAATTTCCACGGTAGGTGTTACTCATATCAATAATCGTTCTAAAAATGGTTTGATGCAGTTGAGAAGAATTCCTTCTATCCAGCTTTCTTGTGCTGAGGATAGATGTTCTGTCTGAAGGCTTTCTTTTAAAAAGTCTCGGACTTGTTCTGGTGCGATTTCAAATTCAAAGGCTTTCATTTTATAGAAAAAATCGATGAGATGATCTGACAGATATTCAGTTGAAAAGGGAACTTCTCCACTTTTTCGATATTCTAATAAGAGTCTAGAAAATCGGGCTTTTTCTTCAGGAAGCTCACGAAAATAGGAATTGAGGAGCCAGGTCTGCTTCTGTTTTCTTTCAATTGGATCTTGACCGGCAATTCGTTGATCTTTTTCCAGCTCTTTTTGGTATTGTTTGGCCTTGATAGCCCGTTCTGTTCGATTTTTACCAAAAAGAATTTTCTCCCACTTGCGTTCTTCTTGGGTTAGGGTTTCTGTAAAGCCAAAGTAATCCTGATAGGCACGCTCTGCTGGTCCCATGGCTAGAACCAGATTGTCTGCATATTGTTTGGCGATTTTATCCCTCTTCTTGCGCTCTTTCTCTGCCTGGATTCGGAGTTCTTGTTCGTAGTCAATTTTCTCCTTTCCTAGCTTGACAAGATAGAGTTGGTCATCTGGTTTGCCAAGTAAAAAGGGTTTGATACACTTTTCAAGGACTTCTTCCATACGAGCCTTCTTCTTGGGTTCTGCCTTGGTCCAACTTCCTCCCTGAAAGACTTCTAAGAAGAGCTGGTAGTCTTTCTCAGGTGAGAACTGATTGCCACGATTGGGTTTAAAAACACCTTTTTCCCAGAGCCACTTTAGAAGACGCTCGTCAAAGTCACTTTTATTGACCTTTATTTTTTCCTTTTTCTGGGCTTTTCTGGTTAGATTTTCAACCTTTCTGAGCAGTTTTTCCTCCTCTTCCAGTTGCTGGTCAAGGGACAATCGATGAAAATGACGAACACAGTCGCTACCAATCGGAAATAGTCGTTGACCTGTGACACCGTTAAAGAGTTCGTAAGCGTATTTGATAGCATTTCCACAGACACAATTGCTACGGCCGATACCGTTAAAAATCAAGGAAACTTCATTCCATTCCTTGGTAGCTTGTTCCCAAGTATCAGCTTTTGAAGCCTGTAAAACCGCATCATGTAGGGATTTTCTAACTGGAAGTGTCATGAGGTCTCCTTTCTAAATTATACTTTTACAACTTGAACCTCGTCTTTACCTAGTAAAATCAAGTATTTCTCAATATTTTCAATCGAATAGGCTCGAGATAAAGCCTCTCCGTATAGGGCTAACTGACCACGATAGCGGTTTATGAGTTGACTTGGATCATCATAGCGGTCTGTCTTATAGTCGAACAGAATAATTCTGTCCTCATAAAGCAGATATCCATCAAGGATACCACGGACAACGAAGTCTTCCTGACTCTTTTGGTCTCGTTTGAGCATGGAGAAAGGTTGCTCACGATAGAGATGGTTGGTATTAGCAAGAATTTTCTGACCGAGTGCTGTGTCAAAGAATGCAAGAATTTTAGCAAGATTGATCTTGTCTCTGACCGCTGGGCTGGTTTGAACTTGTTTGAGAGTTTCTGTCAGGCTAGCAAGTGTTGGTCGCTGACTGAGGTCAATTCTCTGCATGAGTTCGTGGGTAGCACTACCAATCTCAGCTCCTGTTACCTTTTCTTTGCTTGAAAAATCTGGTAAATCAAAGCTGATTTTCTTGTCTACTGATTGAGCTTGTCCTGCAATCTCAACACCTTCCATATCCATAACTGGTTCGTAGAATTTCTTGATTTGACTTGGGGTTTGAACGCTAGGAAGTTCAATGGCTGCACGGTGAAGAGTATTATAAACTTCCACTTCTTTCAGCATCTCAAGAGCTTCCTTAATGGTTTCTGACTGGCGATTGTCTGCTTGGGAGCTATCTTTGAGAGGACTCTTGTTTTTCAATTCTCCGATAGCTTCTCTAGTCAGCTGATCTTCGCCAATAAAACGATAACTAAAGTTGAGATTGTCCTTTGCAAACACTTTACTGATAGCCCACATCCAATCTTGGAAATTCCTTGCTTGCAGTCTAGTATTGCTATTTAGTTTTCCATTTTTAGCTGCTGGATATTCCTTGGCTTCCAGTTTTTCACGAGAACCCTTACCGATAAGATAGAGCTTTTTCTCAGCCCGTGTCATAGCAACATACAGTAGACGCATTTGCTCAGAATAGCTTGCCAGCTGTAATTCCTCTTCGTTCTGCCTATAGGTCAGGCTAGGAATAGAGAGCTTGATGGTTTTAGGGTAGTAGGCTTCCACTGCTCCTGTATCCATCTTGGCAATATACTTGACACCTAGACCGTTTTTACGGCTGAGAATGACCTCTGACATGCTGTCTTGCTTGTTGAAATCTTGATCCATATTGAGAATAAAGACGTAAGGAAACTCCAACCCTTTACTCTTGTGGATGGTCATGAGCTCTACTGCATCTTTTGGCGGTGCGACTGCCACGCTTGCAAGATCGTGCTGGGCTTCTAGGACCTTGTCAATCATGCTAATAAAACGTGACAAGCCCTTGAAATTGCTCTTTTCAAACTGGTCAGCTCGCAGTGCTAGGGCATAGAGATTGGCTTGTCTAGCAGGCCCATTTGGCAAGGCTCCAACATAATCATAATAAAAACGGTCATTGTAAATCTTCCAAATCAAGTCATAGAGAGAGTGCTTTTTGGCATACAGGCGCCAAGAAGCCAAGATATCCATGAATTGGTTTAGTTTCTCAGCTAACTCCGTATGAATCAAGACTTTTTGGCTACTTACCTGTTTTTGAGCATTTACTAGTTTCTCATAGAGATTTTCTTGGACTTTATCCTCTGTTTTCTGAAGGGACAAACGTGCTAACTCGTCCTCGTCAAAGCCAAACATTGGAGACTTCATAAGGGCAACCAAGGCATAGTCTTGTAGGGGATTGTGAATGACACGAAGTGTGTCTAACATGACTTGCACTTCTAGGGATTGGAGATAATTGTTTTGCTCTCCGTCAGTTTTGACAGGAATTCCGTACTCTGACAAAGCGAGAAGAATCTGGTCATTACGACTGCGACTGGAGGTCAGAAGGGCGATTTCTTTAAAGGAAACACCTTGTTCCTGATGGAGTTTAAGAATCTCCTTGATAACTAAGCGCATTTCGCCTGTTAGTTTCGTTTCTGCCTGACCCTCTTCTTCTTCATTTGTGTCGTCCTTATCGTAGAGGAGCAATTCTGCCTCGTTTTCTGGATTAGGAGTCAGCTTGGTATTGGCAAAAATAAGTAGGTGCATGCTGTCATAGTTGATTTCTCCGACCTCTTGGTCCATGAGGCGTTCAAAAACATCATTGGTTGCTGACAGCACTTCTGAACTACTACGGAAATTTTCTTTGAGGAGAATGAGCTTGCCCTCTTTTGGATTTTGCGCATAGCGTTGAAATTTTTCATTGAAAATCTGCGGGTCTGCCTGACGAAAACGATAGATAGACTGCTTGATATCTCCCACCATAAAGCGATTGTGACCATTAGACAGCAATTCCAACATCCGTTCTTGAATATGGTTGGTATCCTGATACTCATCGACCATGACTTCGTGGAAACGCTCCTGATAAGCCTCACGAACTTGCGGGAAATTCTCTAAAATCTCAATGGTGTAATGGCTGATATCAGCGAATTCAAAGGCGTTTTCCTGGCGCTTACGTTCACGATAAGCTTCCACAAAATCACTCATGAAGGTTTGGAAAGTCTTAGCTAGTTCCCAGGTATCTCCGTGATAACGTTCTTGATAGTCGAGAATCATTATCTGGTCTGATAATTGTCCTAGTTTAGCAAACTGTGCCTTTCTTTCTTCGTTGTAGGCATCGACCAGCGGCTTCAAATCAGCCTTACGACTAGAATTAGTCAGAGCTCGGCCGTTTTTCTCTTTCGAAATTGCGACAACACGCGCAAGCACTGCCTGATAAGCCTGACTATCGGATTCTTGATTTAAGGAGCCAATTTCATCTAAAATCAACTGAACATTCTCTAGATAAGCAGCCTTTGGAAACTCCTTGGCATCGTTATCCAAATGGTAACGGAAAAAGCTTTCCAAATCCCAAAGGGCTTGCTGGATTTGCTCAGTCAGTTTTTCTTTTTC
>NZ_JUQO01000131.1 GCF_001074635.1 Streptococcus mitis | reverse complement strand
TTACCGTACTCAAGTACAGCTTGCGGCTAGCTTCCTAGTTTGCTCTTTGATTTTTATTGAGTATTATTTTGAACTGTCTGATTTGTCCTGAAAAGTACATTTTAGATGGAAATAATGACAGTTGAGCGGATGGGGGTTAAAATGGTTTTGGAAACTGTTAGAATGGATGTATCAACTTAAAGGAGAAAAATTGATGAAGAAAGTTAAAGATGATGAGGAGAGTGTACTATGGTCACTTCCTGTAATTGGAATTGTATTGTTGTTCTATGTATTGATTCAAGTTTATGTAGGAAAGGATAGACCTTTGATTCAACCTGATAGACAAGGAAGCATTGTAAAAACAGATCAAAAACAGGTCTATCTTCCAGAACTAATCCAGTCTTTGTTTGATAAAGAAGATAATAAATGATTCGTTAGATAGAAAGGATATCATTATGACAAAAACATACGCTATTCGCCCGCTTAGTTACAGTAACTTTACCAATCGTGAGTTTGAAAGCCTGATGATGGATACTCATCAAAGTTTGGCAACTTTTTCTAAGGCAAACAAGGATGAGGCTATGTATGCCAAACATTTGGAACCCTTCAAGACCAAGCTGGATGATTTTCAAGCTCAACTTGCGGCGGTGGAGACGAAAGAGTCTAGTAATCTGACAGAAGTCGATCGCAATCGTGACAGTGCCTTGGTCGGTCTCTTTACCCTTCATAGAGGATTTGCTAAGATTAAGGATACCAAGCTCAAGGAAGCACATGAAACTCTGAAACCAGTCTTTGCTAAGTATAAGGACATCACCAAGCACAGTAATGATGTGGAGACAGCAGAAATCAAGAGCCTGCTCAAAACCCTTAGTGAAACACCCTATCATGAGGCAGTTACCAGTCTAGGACTGACACCCATGCTGACGGCAGTTGTCAACGCTCAAGAGGAATATGACCAAGTAGAAAGTAAGGCGCGTGCTTCTAAGTCTGCCAAGGAAGTTGGCAAGACCAGACAACTCCGTACTGAACTTTCAACTAGCTACGACCTCTTTATGCGCTATACCGCAGCCAGTGCAGAAGCCTACCCTGAAAAGGAACACTTGACTCAACTCCTCAAGGAACTCAATAGCATCCGAGACAGCAAGCGACGTCTCATCACTAGTAGCAAGAAAGATAAAAAGACCAAACCAGTAGAACCAGCCCAAGCAGCAGGATAAAGACAACCCCTTAGAAGCGGATTTCTAAGGGGGATTTTTGTGGTTTCGTGGTATAATTTTAGTAGAAAGTAATATTAGACTACATTTTGCATTGAAAATGGATATTTATATTTTATCGTCAGCTAATAAAAGGAAAAATTATTATGGAGAATTTAAATTTTAAAGTGGAACAATTCAAAAAGAATATACTTACTAAGAAACTGAATATTTTAATTGGCTCGGGTGTATCTTATCCATCAATACCTTTAATGAGTCACTTTGCTAAGGATGAAAATGGTATAATTGTCTCTAAAGATATAGCGAATAAAAATTTAGAAAAACATATATTGAAAGTTAGTTCTTTTTTAC
>NZ_JUQO01000016.1 GCF_001074635.1 Streptococcus mitis | reverse complement strand
ATACTCAATGAAAATCAAAGAGCAAACTAGGAAGCTAGCCGTAGGCTGCTCAAAGCACTGCTTTGAGGTTGTAAATAAGACTGACAAAGTCAGTAACATATACCTACGGCAAGGCGAAGCTGACGTGGTTTGAAGAGATTTTCGAAGAGTATGAGGACAGCAAAAAGACTGCACGATTGATGCAGTCTTTTCTTTTTATTTGAGATAGCGTTGAAGGAATTCTTTTGTACGGTCTTCTTTAGGATTAGTGAAGAGGTCTTCTGGTTTGCCTTCTTCAGCGATTACACCCTTATCCATGAAGATAACACGGTGAGAGACATCACGGGCGAATTCCATTTCGTGGGTTACAACAATCATAGTCAAGCCTTCCTGAGCCAGATCTTGCATGATTTTGAGGACCTCTCCAACCATTTCTGGATCGAGAGCTGATGTTGGTTCATCAAAGAGAATGGCGTCAGGATTCATTGAAAGGGCACGAGCGATGGCCACACGTTGTTTTTGACCACCTGAGAGTTGTTTTGGTTTGGCTTGCCAGTAGCGTTCTCCCATGCCGACCTTTTCCAAGTTTTCTTTGGCAATCTTTTCAGCTTCTGTACGTTCGCGTTTAAGGACAGTCGTCTGAGCGACAATTGTGTTTTCAAGTACGTTAAGATTTTCAAAGAGGTTAAAGGATTGGAAAACCATCCCCAACTTTTCACGGTATTGCGTGAGGTCATAGCCTTTTTCGAGGACGTTTTGTCCATGGTAAAGGATTTGTCCATCAGTTGGTGTTTCAAGTAGGTTAATAGAGCGTAGGAAGGTTGATTTTCCGCTTCCAGAGCTTCCGATGATAGAGATAACTTCTCCCTTGTGGACAGTGAGAGAAATGTCTTTTAACACTTCGTTTTGTCCATAGGATTTTTTGAGGTGTTTAATTTCAAGGATTGCTTGTGTCATTATTTCAAATCCTCCGTTTGCATTTGGTTAGCACCTGTAGTATAGGTATCCATGTCCATTCGGCGCTCGATGAAGCGTAGGATACGTGTTACGGTGAAGGTGAGGACAAAGTAAATCACGGCGATGATTGTAAATGTCTGGAAGTATTGATAGGTTTGCGTTGCTACGGTATTTCCTGAGAAATAAAGTTCGACAACAGAGATAACGTTCAATACAGATGTATCTTTGATATTGATGACAAATTCATTACCAGTTGCTGGTAGGATATTGCGGACAACCTGAGGTAGGACAATCTTACGCATGGTTTGGTTATGAGTCATACCAAGAGCAGTCGCGGCTTCAAATTGTCCCTTGTCAACTGCTAGGATACCACCACGGACGATTTCAGTCATGTAGGCACCGGTATTGATTGAAACGATGAAGATAGCAGCTAGTGTGCGGTCAAGGTTGATACCGAAAGCTTGGGCAGTTCCATAGTAGATAACCATTGATTGAACGATCATTGGGGTACCACGGAAAATTTCAATATAGATATTGAGAATCCAGCCAACTAGTTTTTGTAGGCCATAAATGGCTTTATTTTCAGAGAGAGGAGCAGTACGGAAAACACCAATGGCAAGGCCGATAATGAGACCTATGATGGTTCCGACTATAGAGATTAAAAGAGTGATACCAGCACCACGCAAGAGTTGTTGCCAGTTTTCAGAAAGAATTTTAGCGACTTGGCTAAAGAAACTACTGCTAGTCTCTTCAGTTGTTGTAGCTTCGGCAGGCTGTTCCTTGATCATACGATCCATCAAGGCAACTTGGTCATCTTTCGAAATGGTTTCAATGCTGGCATTGATTTGGCTAATACGGTTGTCATCTTTACGAAGTCCAATGGCGATAGCTGTATCTTCTTCCCCAGTTTTGAAACCTGGTTCTACCTGAACCATCTTGAACTTAGAGTTAGCAGCTTCAGCAGTCAGAGCTTCTGGGCGTTCAGAAACATAAGCATCAATGACACCAGCCTCAAGAGCTTGGCGCATTTGAGCGAAGTCTCCCATGGCAGTTTCTTTTTTAGCACCCGGGATTTGTGCAATCAAGTCGTAGAGGTAGACACCTTGTTGAGAAGTGATTTTCGCACCGTTAAAGTCATCCAAAGATTTTGCGTTTGCATAAGTAGAATCTTTTTTGACAAGCAAAACTGGTTCGCTAGTGTAGTAACTGCTTGAAAAGGCAATTTCTTGTTTACGCTCGGCAGTAGGACTCATACCTGCGATAATCATGTCAATCTTACCAGAAGTAAGGGCAGGAACTAGACCTTCCCACTTTGTTTTAACAACCAAAGGTTCTTTACCTAAGTCTTTAGCGATTTTCTTGGCGATTTGAACATCGTATCCGTTAGCATACTGGTTAGTCCCATCGATTTTGACAGCTCCATTGCTATCATCATCCTGAGTCCAGTTAAAGGGAGCATATGCTGCTTCCATCCCGATGCGTAAATATTCATCGGCTTGGGCAACATTGACAAGTCCTAGCATCAGCAAAAGACTTGTGAAAATAGATAAGTATATTTTTCTCATGATTTCTCCTATTTCTAATCTATTAAAAAATAACTGTCTCCTATTTTATCGAAAAAAACTCTATTTTTCAATATAGGTAAGCCCTTACTTGAGAAAAAATGATATAATGATAGCAAAGATAAAAAGGGGGCTTAGTTGATGAAAAAAACTTTTTTCTTACTGGTGTTAGGCTTGTTTTGCCTTCTGCCACTCTCTGTTTTTGCCATTGATTTCAAGATAAATTCCTACCAAGGGGATTTGTATATTCATGCAGACAATACGGCAGAATTTAGACAGAAGATAGTTTACCAGTTTGAGGAGGACTTTAAGGGTCAAATTGTGGGGCTTGGTCGTGCTGGCAAGATGCCTAGTGGATTTGACATTGATCCTCATCCAAAGGTTCAGGCTGCGAAAAATGGTGCTGAACTAGCAGATGTTACGAGCGAAGTGATAGAAGGAGCAGATGGTTATACTGTCAAAGTCTACAATCCAGGTCAAGAAGGCGACACAGTTGAAGTTGACCTCGTTTGGAACTTAAAAAATTTGCTTTTCCTTTATGATGATATCGCTGAATTAAATTGGCAACCTTTAACAGACAGTTCAGGGTCTATTGGCAAGTTTGAATTTCATGTAAGGGGAGACATGGGGGCAGAAAAACTCTTTTTCCATACAGGGAAACTCTTTAGAGAGGGAACGGTTGAAAAGAGTAACCTTGATTATACTATCCGTTTAGACAATCTTCCGGCTAAGCGTGGAGTTGAATTGCATGCCTACTGGCCTCGAACTGATTTTGCTAGCGCTAGGGATCAGGGGTTGAAAGGGAATCGTTTAGAGGAGTTTAATAAGATAGAAGACTCGATTGTTAAAGAAAAAGAGCAAAGTAAACAACTCGTTACTTGGGTCTTCCCTTCGATACTTTCTATCTCCTTGTTATTGAGCGTTTGCTTCTATTTCATCTATAGAAGAAAGACCACTCCTTCAGTCAAATATGCCAAAAATCATCGTCTCTATGAACCACCAATGGAATTAGAACCTATGGTTTTATCAGAGGCTGTCTACTCGACCTCTTTGGAGGAAGTGAGTCCTCTAACCAAAGGAGCAGGAAAATTCACCTTTGACCAACTTATTCAAGCTACCTTGCTAGATGTGATAGACCGTGGAAATGTCTCTATCATTTCAGAAGGAGATGCAGTTGGTTTGAGGCTAGTAAAAGAAGATGGTTTGTCCAGTTTTGAGAAAGATTGTCTAAATCTGGCTTTTTCAGGCAAAAAAGAAGAAACTCTTTCCAATTTGTTTGCGGATTACAAGGTATCTGATAGTCTTTATCGTAGAGCAAAAGCCTCTGATGAAAAACGGATTCAAGCAAAGGGGCGTCAGCTCAAATCTTCTTTTGAAGAAGTATTGAACCAGATGCAAGAAGGAGTGAAAAATCGGGTTACCTTCTGGGGGCTTCCGGATTACTATCGTCCTTTAACTGGTGGGGAAAAGGCCTTGCAAGTGGGTATGGGACTCTCTACTATCCTACCTCTATTTATCGGATTTGGTTTGTTCTTGTACAGTTTGGATGTTTATGGCTATCTTTACATCCCCTTGCCAATACTTGGTTTTCTAGGTTTGGTTTTGGCTGTTTTCTATTATTGGAAGCTTCGTCTAGATAATCGTGATGGTGTCCTAAATGAAGCAGGGGCAGAAGTCTACTATCTCTGGACCAGTTTTGAAAATATGTTGCGTGAGATTGCACGATTGGATCAGGCTGAACTGGAAAGTATTGTGGTCTGGAATCGCCTCTTGGTCTATGCGACCTTATTTGGCTATGCGGACAAGGTCAGCCATTTGATGAAGGTGCATCAGATCCAAGTGGAAAATCCAGATATCAACCTCTATGTAGCTTATGGCTGGCACAGTATGTTTTATCATTCAAGCGCGCAAATGAGTCATTATGCAAATGTCGCAAATACAGCAAGTACCTACTCTGTATCTTCTGGAAGTGGAAGTTCTGGCGGTGGCTTCTCTGGAGGCGGAGGTGGCGGCAGTATCGGCGCCTTTTAAAGAGAGCTATCACTGGCTGAAAAAATATGCTATAATGGAAGATAGAAAAAGGAGTAATCTATGTATCTTATTGAAATTTTAAAATCTATCTTCTTCGGTATTGTTGAAGGAATTACGGAATGGTTGCCGATTTCCAGTACAGGTCACTTGATTTTAGCAGAGGAGTTTATCCAATACCAAAATCAGAGTGAAGCCTTTATGTCCATGTTTAATGTCGTGATTCAGCTTGGTGCTATTTTAGCAGTTATGGTGATTTACTTTAATAAACTAAATCCCTTTAAACCAAGTAAAGACAAGCAGGAAGTTCGTAAGACTTGGAGACTGTGGTTGAAGGTCTTGGTTGCCACTTTGCCTTTACTTGCCGTCTTTAAATTTGATGATTGGTTTGATACCCACTTCCATAATATGGTTTCTGTTGCTCTCATGTTGATTATCTATGGGATTGCCTTTATCTATTTGGAAAAGCGCAATAAAGCGCGTGCAATAGAGCCAAGTGTAACAGAGTTGGACAAACTTCCTTATACGACAGCTTTCTATATCGGACTCTTCCAAGTTCTTGCCCTTTTACCAGGAACTAGCCGTTCTGGTGCAACGATTGTCGGTGGTTTGTTGAATGGAACTAGTCGTTCTGTTGTGACAGAATTTACCTTCTATCTTGGAATTCCTGTTATGTTTGGAGCTAGTGCATTAAAGATTTTCAAATTTGTGAAAGCAGGACAGCTCTTGAGCTTTGGGCAATTGTTTTTGCTCTTGGTTGCGATGGGAGTCGCTTTTGCAGTCAGCATGATCGCTATTCGTTTCTTGACAAGCTATGTGAAAAAACACGACTTTACCCTTTTCGGTAAATACCGTATCGTGCTTGGTAGTATTTTATTGCTTTATAGCTTTGTCCGTTTATTTGTATAAGAAAAACCTTGAAGGGGTAGCTCTTCAAGGTTTTAAAATCCAGTCACGGTAATCCCCAACAGGCGGACACCTCTTTCTTTCTCGCTTAATTCTTCATAGAGTTGCAGGGCTATTTGGCTTATCTGACTAGCATCCTGTGTTTTTTGAGCCAGACTTTTTCGTTTAGTAAGAGTTGAAAAGTCCTCGTAGCGGATTTTCAAAATGACAATTTTTCCAGCTTTTTCTTGCTGACGTAGATTGAGAGCGACTCTTTCTGATAGAAGAGTCAGCTCTTTTTTGATGTCTTCCTCGGCACGGAGAATCTTTCCATAGGTTTTCTCTTTCCCGATTGATTTACGGATACGATTGGATTTGACTGGGGAATTGTGGATACCACGAGCCTTTCGATAAAGGTCATAGCCCAGTCTTCCAAAACGGTCTATTAGGGTCACTTCAGGAACTTCAAGTAGATCAGCTCCAGTAAAAACACCCATTTGATGAAGTCGTTCCACCGTCTTTTTTCCTACTCCATGAAACTTGGAAATATCCATTTGTTTGAGAAAATCCTCAGCTTGGTCAGGTAGAATCACTGTCAAACCATGTGGTTTTTGATAATCGCTAGCCATTTTAGCTAAGAATTTGTTGTAGGAAACACCGGCAGAAGCAGTTAAATGAAGTTCTTGCCAGATATCCTCTTGAATGAGGCGAGCGATTTTGACGGCCGACTTGATACCGAGTTTATTTTCTGTCACGTCTAAATAAGCTTCGTCAATACTCATAGGCTCAATCAAATCTGTATAGCGCTTAAAGATAGTTCGAATTTGGAGTCCCACAGACTTATATTTCTCATAATTCCCTGAGATGAAGACGGCCTGGGGACAACGTTCGTAGGCTTCCTTAGAGCTCATGGCTGAATGGACACCAAAAGCTCGTGCCTCATAGCTACAGGTAGAAACGACTCCCCGTCCACCTGTTTGCCGAGGGTCGCTTCCAATAATGACAGGTTTTCCTCTGAGTTTAGGATTATCTCTGATTTCCACCGCAGCAAAAAAGGCATCCATGTCAATATGGATGATTTTTCTTGACAAATCATTTAATAAGGGGAAAATCAACATGACTAGCACCTTTTTACTGCTTATTTTATTTTATTATACCCTTTTTTCTGAAAAAAAGAAAAAAGGACTTTATTTTTTCAAAAATATAATACAGTTTGGGATAAAACGCAGACTGTTTTAGAAAAGAAAGTGTAAAAATAGGGATTTTCCACTTGTTGAAAACGATTACTGTATGGTATACTTGTATCATGAATGTAACAGATGACTGTTACTAGAAAGAAAAAAGAGGACATTAACATGGTTGTTAAGACAGTTGTTGAAGCACAAGATATTTTTGACAAAGCTTGGGAAGGCTTCAAAGGCGTAGATTGGAAAGAAAAAGCAAGTGTATCACGCTTCGTACAAGCTAACTACACACCTTATGATGGAGACGAAAGCTTCCTTGCAGGACCAACAGAACGTTCACTTCACATCAAAAAAATTGTAGAAGAAACTAAGGCTCACTACGAAGAAACTCGTTTCCCAATGGACACTCGTCCAACATCTATCGCTGATATCCCAGCAGGATTTATCGATAAAGAAAACGAAGTTATCTTTGGTATCCAAAATGATGAACTCTTCAAATTGAACTTCATGCCAAAAGGTGGTATCCGTATGGCTGAAACTACTTTGAAGGAAAATGGATACGAACCAGACCCAGCTGTTCACGAAATCTTTACTAAATACGTAACAACAGTTAACGACGGTATCTTCCGTGCTTACACTTCAAATATCCGTCGCGCTCGTCACGCTCACACTGTAACTGGTCTTCCAGATGCATACTCACGCGGACGTATCATCGGTGTTTACGCACGTCTTGCTCTTTACGGTGCAGACTACTTGATGCAAGAAAAAGTAAACGACTGGAATGCAATCGAAGAAATCGATGAAGAAACAATCCGTCTTCGTGAAGAAATCAACCTTCAATACCAAGCATTGCAACAAGTTGTTCGCTTGGGTGACCTTTACGGAGTTGATGTTCGCAAACCAGCGATGAACGTTAAAGAAGCGATCCAATGGGTTAACATCGCCTTCATGTCTGTCTGCCGTGTTATCAACGGTGCTGCTACATCTCTAGGACGTGTACCAATCGTATTGGACATCTTTGCAGAACGTGACCTTGCTCGTGGTACATTTACTGAATCAGAAATCCAAGAATTCGTTGATGATTTCGTTATGAAACTTCGTACAGTTAAATTTGCTCGTACAAAAGCTTATGATCAATTGTACTCAGGTGACCCAACATTCATCACAACTTCTATGGCTGGTATGGGTAACGACGGTCGTCACCGTGTTACTAAGATGGACTACCGTTTCTTGAACACTCTTGACAACATCGGTAACTCTCCAGAACCAAACTTGACAGTTCTTTGGACTGATAAATTGCCATACAACTTCCGTCGCTACTGTATGCACATGAGCCACAAACACTCTTCTATCCAATACGAAGGTGTAACAACAATGGCTAAAGACGGATATGGTGAAATGAGCTGTATCTCATGCTGTGTGTCTCCACTTGACCCAGAAAATGAAGAACAACGCCACAACATCCAGTACTTCGGTGCGCGTGTAAACGTATTGAAAGCCCTTCTTACTGGACTTAACGGTGGTTACGACGATGTTCACAAAGACTACAAAGTATTTGACATCGAACCAATCCGTGACGAAGTTCTTGAATTTGAATCAGTTAAAGCTAACTTTGAAAAATCTCTTGACTGGTTGACTGACACTTACGTAGATGCTTTGAACATCATCCACTACATGACTGATAAGTACAACTACGAAGCTGTTCAAATGGCCTTCTTGCCAACTAAACAACGTGCTAACATGGGATTCGGTATCTGTGGATTTGCTAACACTGTTGATACATTGGCAGCTATCAAATACGCTACAGTTAAACCAATCCGTGACGAAAATGGTTATATCTACGATTACGAAACAATCGGTGAATACCCACGTTGGGGTGAAGATGACCCACGTTCAAACGAATTGGCAGAATGGTTAATCGAAGCTTACACAACTCGTCTACGTAGCCACAAACTTTACAAAGACGCAGAAGCTACAGTTTCACTTTTGACTATCACATCTAACGTTGCTTACTCTAAACAAACTGGTAACTCACCAGTCCACAAAGGTGTATACCTCAACGAAGATGGTTCTGTGAACTTGTCTAAACTTGAATTCTTCTCACCAGGTGCTAACCCATCTAATAAAGCTAAAGGTGGATGGTTGCAAAACTTGAACTCACTTTCTAGCCTTGACTTTAGTTATGCAGCTGATGGTATCTCATTGACTACACAAGTATCACCTCGCGCTCTTGGTAAGACTCGTGACGAGCAAGTTGATAACTTGGTAACAATTCTTGATGGTTACTTCGAAAACGGTGGACAACACGTTAACTTGAACGTTATGGACTTGAACGATGTTTACGAAAAGATCATGTCAGGTGAAGATGTTATCGTACGTATCTCTGGATACTGTGTAAACACTAAATACCTCACTCCAGAACAAAAAACTGAATTGACACAACGTGTCTTCCACGAAGTTCTTTCAATGGATGATGCCTTGGATGCATTGAGCTAATCAAGTTCTTGAATAATGAAATAAGGAACCCTCGGTCAGTCGACTGAGGGTTTTTGGGTAAAATCTCTTCAAAGCACGTCAGTTTTATCTGCAATCTCAAAGCGGTGCGTTGAGCAACCTGTGGCTAGCTTCCTAGTTTGCTTTTTGATTTTCATTGAGTATTAGTCAGGATCTGAAGTGTCTCGCTTGGTTTAAAAAGAGAGTTAGTTGGGGGCGAGAGATCATCAGAAATAAAAAAACCACACTTTGTAAGACACAAGGTGTGGTTGTATTTTATCTCTTAGACCAAGTTCTCTTCATAAAGAGAAGTAAGATTGGATAAATCTCCAAGCGCCCTGCAATCATTGCAAAGGAGAGGAGAATTTTTGAGATAGGACTAAAGATTGAGAAACTAGAAGTGGTTCCTAGAATAGGTCCGATATTATTGAAACAGCTAAAGACAGCACTGGTAACGACTAGGAAATCATTGCTATCTAGGCTGACAATAAAGATAAGCGCTAGCAAAATCATAGAATAGATGACAAAGTATTTGAGAATCTTATGCTGAGTATCTTTGTCAATCACCGTCTTATTAACATGGAGGGTCAAAACACGGTGGGGCGATAGGATTGATAAAATCTGATTTTTAGCAATTTTTGAAAGGATGAGGCCTCGAATAACCTTGAGTCCACCTGCGGTTGATCCAGCAGAACCACCAATTCCCATGAGGAAGAGAAGAATAAACTGGGAGAAGAGGGGCCAGTTGGTAATATCTCCGTAACCAAAACCAGTCGTCGTAATGATATTGGAAACTTGGAAGAAGGCCATTTCAAAACTCTTTGAAAATCCTGGATAGAGGTAGAGGGTATTGAGGCTAATCAAGCCTGTAGAAAGCAGTACAATGACCAAGTAAGCTCGGAGTTCTTCATCTCCAAAGAAGGCCTTGACGCGGCGGAGCATGAGGTAGTAGTAGAGATTGAAATTTACCCCAAAAACCAAAACTCCGATACTAACCAGATAGGTAATCAGTGAGCTACCATAGTGGGCAATTCCATCGTTATAGACGGTAAATCCTCCGGTACCCGCTGTCCCCATAGCGATGACAAAACTATCAAAAAGGGGCATGCCGGCTAGATAATAGATGATGACAAAGAGGGAAAAGAGAGCAAGGTAGAGGAGATAGAGAATCTGGGCAGTATTTTTAAGTTTGGATACAACCTTGCCAAAGACAGGACCAGGAACCTCAGCTTTCATCACCTCTAGGTGGCTATTCTTGGCATTATCCATAATAGCAAGTGCAAAAACAAGTACTCCCATCCCTCCAATCAAGTGGGTAAAACTGCGCCAGAAGAGGAGGGAACGACTGAGAACCGAAACGTCGTTCAGAATAGTTGCTCCAGTAGTTGTAAAGCCAGAACTGATTTCAAAAAAGGCATCTATAACGCTGGGAATTTGTCTAGCAAAGACAAAGGGGAGACCACCAAAGAAAGACCAAAGGATCCAACAGAGGGCAACAATCAAGATTCCCTCCTTGGCATAAATCCGTTGATTTTTTGGCTTTTGTAAAATTCCTGAACCGCCTAGTAATACGAGAATCCCAATTGTTGTAAAGAGAGCTGTAAAGACTTGGCTCGATTCACGGTAGTAGACAGCGACAGACACAGGAACCAAAAGAAGAACAGCTTCAATCAAAAGTAACTTTGAAAGGAGGTAACGAATCATACTTTTATTCATTTCTTACCTCGCGATCAAGTCATAAATCTTGGTGATGTTTGGCAACAAAGTTGTTACTAGGAGCTTGTCTCCAACTTCCAGCATATCCTCCCCAGTTGGGAAAATAGTCTTGCCCTTTCGAATGATGGCCGCAATAAGAACCCCTTTTTTCAGTTTTAGTTGAGAAAGAGGTTTGGCAGTCATTTTATTAGCTTCCTTGATATGGAATTGTAGGGTTTCGATTTGTCCATTGGCTAGATGGTGCATGGCTTGAAGGTCTGAATACTGGGCATTAACACGACCACGAATAAAGTGCATAATCGTATCTACAGCGATACTTTTAGGTGTGATGATACTTGAAAAATCAGGCGCATTGATAATCTCGAGGAGACTGGTACGATTGACCTTGGTGATATTTTTTTGTACACCTACCCTGTCAAGGAACATAGAGGTAATCAGATTTTCCTCATCGACTCCTGTTAGAGTCGCAACGGCATCATAGTTTTGAGCACTTTCTTCCAGCAGGATATCTTTTGCAGTACCATCTCCTTGAACGATATGAAGATTTGGAAATTTCTCGCTAAAGAAGCTAGCGATTTCGGGATTGATTTCAATAACCTTGGTATCAATACGACTGTCTTTGAGGATACCTAGTAGATAATAGGCAATTCTACCAGCTCCAACAATAAGGAGACTCTTTACGGCACGAGACTTGAAATAATTATGGAAGAGCATCATATCGACACGGTTACCAGTAACAAAGATTCTATCTTTATCCTGTACAGTCATGTCACCGCTTGGAATGATAATTTGATGATCCCTCTCTATCGCACAGACAATGACATTGCCAAATTTTTTTCGAAAATCAGAAATGGGCATTTGGCAAAGACCACTGGAGGATTTAACAGTGAATTCCATCAAGCTGACCCGTCCACCAAAGAAACGTTCGACAGAGAGGGCGTTGGGGAAGTCAATGATATTGGCAATAGCGCGGGCAGCCAAGAGCTCAGGGTTAACGATAAGAGAAAAACCGAGAATATTCTTTTCCTTGAAATAAGAGTTAGAATATTCAGGGTTCCGCACCCGAACGATGGTCTCTTTAGCTCCCATTTTTTTGGCTAGAACGGCTGCAATCATGTTCACTTCATCGTACTCAGTCAGGGCGATAAAGATATCACAATCCTGGACACTGGCTTGCTCAAGGATGGTAAAATCAGCCCCGTTACCAAGGATACCCATGATATCAAAGCGATTGACAATATGATTGAGGACAGCTTCGTCTTGCTCAATCAGCAAAACATCATGCTTTTCTGCAACCAAGGAGCGACAGAGGGCAAAACCAACTTTTCCCCCTCCGACAAGGATAATTTTCATAATAAAACCTACTTTTTCATGATGTAACTATCATACCTTTTTTCAAGAAAAAATGCACCTACTAGCTAATAACCAGAGCTTTTAGTAGGAAATTTGCTATAAGGAAAAACTATACCCTAATCAATTGAAATAGCTATTAGCACCTTTCTAGAAAATATGGTATGATAAAGGATATACAAGGAGATAAAATGAATAATAATTTACTGGTATTACAATCAGACTTTGGTCTGGTTGATGGTGCGGTATCGGCTATGATTGGAGTGGCTTTAGAAGAATCTCCAACCTTAAAAATCCATCATTTGACGCACGATATTACGCCCTATAATATTTTTGAGGGGAGCTACCGTCTCTTTCAGACGGTGGATTACTGGCCTGAGGGAACGACATTTGTATCGGTGGTCGATCCAGGTGTCGGCTCGAAACGTAAGAGTGTAGTTGCCAAGACTGCAAAAAATCAATACATTGTCACGCCAGATAATGGAACGCTTTCTTTTATTAAGAAACACGTTGGTATTGTAGCCATTCGTGAAATTTCTGAGGTAGCTAATAGGCGTCAAAACACAGAGCATTCTTATACCTTCCACGGTCGTGATGTTTATGCTTATACTGGTGCTAAACTAGCCAGCGGTCACATTACTTTTGAGGAAGTGGGGCCAGAGCTCAGTGTGGATCAGATTGTGGAACTTCCAGTCGTAGAGACCATCATTGAAGATCATCTGGTGAAGGGAGCTATTGATATTCTGGATGTACGTTTCGGCTCGCTTTGGACCTCGATCACGCGAGAAGAATTTTACAAACTGGAACCAGCATTCGGTGATCGTTTTGAAGTGACTATCTATCACGCTGATATGCTGGTTTATCAAAATCAGGTTGTTTATGGCAAATCATTTGCAGATGTGAGAATTGGGCAACCCATCCTTTACATCAACTCTCTCTATCGTTTAGGTCTGGCTATCAACCAAGGTTCCTTTGCCAAGGCCTATAATGTGGGTGTCGGTTCATCTTGGACCATTGAAATAAAGAAAATAGAAGGATAAAATAGGAGAATAAATAGTATGGAAATCAAATTTACAATTAAACAAGTTGTTGCTGTCGGAATTGGCGCTGCCCTCTTTGTCGTCATCGGGATGATCAACATTCCGACCCCTGTTCCAAATACAAGCATCCAGCTTCAGTATGCGGTACAAGCGCTACTTTCTATTATTTTTGGACCGATTATCGGTTTGCTTGTCGGGTTGATTGGTCATGCAATCAAGGACTCTCTTGCTGGTTACGGTCTGTGGTGGACTTGGATTATTGCTAGCGGGCTCTTTGGTCTAGCTGTGGGGCTATTTAGAAAGTACGTTCGCGTGATCAATGGTGTCTTTGACTGGAAAGATATTCTTATTTTTAACCTCATTCAACTACTTGCAAATGCTCTTGTTTGGGGTGTCTTGGCACCACTTGGAGATGTTGTGATTTATCAAGAAGCTGCAGAAAAAGTATTTGCCCAAGGGATTGTTGCGGGAATTGCTAATGGTGTATCTGTAGCTATTGCAGGAACTCTTCTCTTGCTTGCCTATGCAGGAACTCAAACTCGTGCAGGAAGTTTGAAAAAGGACTAAAATGATGGGGAAGGCTGGGCAACCAGTCTTTTTTCTGTTTATAGGCTAGTCGGGTAAGCAATTTAGGCTAGGAATCTTGTTGGCGCTAAGTTTTTAAGAGAAGAGTCTGCAAGAAGGGGTAGATTTATGATAAAATAGAAGTCTAAGAAGCGAATGAAGAGAGTAAGATGAAAGAAGCTATAATTGAGTGGAAGGATTTCTCTTTCCGGTATGAAACACAACAAGAGCCGACCTTGCAAGGAGTGGACTTGACTATTTATAAAGGAGAGAAAGTCTTAATTGTTGGCCCATCTGGGTCAGGTAAATCTACCTTGGGTCAGTGTTTGAATGGGATTATTCCCAATATTTACAAGGGGCAGATGTCTGGAGAATTTTTGATCAAGGGGAAAGCGGCCTTTGATATGAGTATCTATGATAAATCTCATCTGGTTAGCACGGTTTTGCAGGATACAGATGGGCAGTTTATCGGTTTATCCGTGGCAGAGGATTTGGCTTTTGCTCTGGAAAATGATGTGACAGCCCTAGATGAGATGAAAAATCGTGTTCATAAATGGGCTGAAAAGCTGGATCTTCTCCCTTTACTAGCTCAGCGGCCTCAGGATTTGTCAGGTGGACAAAAGCAGCGGGTCAGTTTGGCTGGTGTCTTGATTGATGAGAGTCCGATTCTCTTGTTTGATGAGCCACTCGCCAATCTGGATCCCAAGTCAGGTCAGGATATTATCGAATTGATTGATCAGATTCATAAGGAGGAGGGGACGACGACTCTTATTATCGAGCACCGTTTGGAGGATGTTCTGCATCGCCCTGTGGATCGGATTGTCTTGATAAACGATGGTCGTATCCTCTTTAATGGGAGTCCTGACCAGTTACTGGTGACTGATTTATTGACCCAAAATGGAATTCGAGAACCTCTTTATCTAACGACTCTCCGTCAATTGGGTGTGGATTTAGCTAAGGAAGAACAATTAGCAAATCTGGATAACTTGTCTATCTCAAAAGGCCAGGTTCAGTTGCGGACGGAACTGGTAAAAGAAACCCCAGAATTGCAGTCACTCTTTAGACTAGAGGACGTGTCTTTTTCTTATGATGATAGACCGATTTTAAAATCCATTTATCTGGATATTAAAAAGGGCGAAAAGATTGCCATTGTCGGAAAAAATGGAGCAGGGAAATCAACCCTAGCCAAGGCCTTAAGTAGCTTTATTCAGACGGAAGGTTGCTATCTGTGGGAAGGGCAGGATATAAAAGGAGATTCTGTTGCAGAGCGGGCGGAACGAGTAGGCTATGTGCTGCAAAATCCCAATCAAATGATTTCAACCAATATGATTTTTGATGAGGTGGCTCTGGGACTACGTTTGCGAGGTGTGGACGAGCAGGAAATTGAAACGAGAGTCTATGAAACCTTGAAAATCTGTGGTCTTTATGAATTCCGTAATTGGCCCATTTCTGCCCTTTCATTTGGTCAGAAAAAACGTGTCACCATTGCTTCAATTTTGGTCTTAGGGGCTGAAATTATTCTCCTAGATGAACCGACAGCTGGTCAAGACCAGAAGAATTATACTGAGATTATGGAATTTCTCGAAGAACTGCACCAAAAAGGTCATACCATTGTCATGATTACCCATGATATGCAATTGATGCTGGATTATTCTGATCGTGCTCTTGTCATGGTTGATGGAGAATTGATTGCCGATACCGATCCAGCTAGTCTTTTGAGCAATCCTGAGCTGTTAGTAAAAGCCAACCTAAAAGAAACTTCAATCTTCAACTTGGCCAAGAAACTAGACGTGGATCCACTTGCGTTAACGGCATTTTACAAAGAAAGGAGAGAAGGATGCAAGCTAAATTAATTGGTTACCAGCATAGAGATACTGTGATTCATCGCTTGTCAGGAGCTGGTAAACTCCTCTTTTTCATTCTCGTGTCATTGGCGGCCATGATTAGCTATGATACCAGACTGCTTGTTCTGATTGCCATCTTTTCGGTCTTTCTCCTCTATTTGTCAGAAATCCATTTTAAAGATGTTTCCTTTGTGGCCGTTTTTGCGACGGTATTTGCCGTTTTAAACGTCTTAATGGTCTATCTCTTTTCTCCCGAGTATGGGGTTGGACTTTACGGAGAGAGAAGTGTGATTTGGCAGGGAATCGGTGCCTACACTCTGACCAGTCAAGAGCTCTTTTATCTGTTAAATCTAGCTATTAAGTATCTTTGCACCATTCCTCTGGCTATTATCTTTTTGATGACAACCCACCCTAGTCAGTTTGCTTCCAGTTTAAATCAAATCGGTGTGTCCTATAAGATTGCCTATTCTGTCAGTCTAACCTTGCGCTATATTCCAGATTTGCAGGAAGAATTCTTTACCATCAAGATGTCTCAGGAAGCGCGTGGGATGGAATTATCCAAGAAAGCTTCTCTTATGCAACGAATCAAAGGCAATCTGCTCATTATTACTCCCTTGATTTTTAGCTCGTTAGAACGGATTGATACCATCGCGACCGCCATGGAGCTTCGACGCTTTGGGAAAGAGAAAAAACGCACTTGGTATAGTTATCAGGCCTTGAAAAAAGGAGACTATATTACCTTGCTCTTGGCAACCTTGTTTTTAGTAGCTAGTTTACTACTTATCTTGCAGAATCAGGGACGATTTTACAACCCTTGGAAATAGCTTGAAAAAATTGAAAAAATCAAGTCGTTTCTATTGACAATGATTCTGAAAGTGTTATACTAAGAAAGTAGTTTCGCTGATTTACTTCAAACCTGTTGTGAGGTAAGTTAACGATGCCTTAACCACGCTGTTTGCTGAGCTTGACTCCGGGCAGTGTGGCTATTTTTTTGCAATGGTAAAAGGAAGCAAGTCATGACAAATCACATTGTATTATTTGAACCTCAAATTCCACAAAATACAGGCAATATCGCGCGTACTTGCGCTGCGACAAATTCTCCCCTCCACATCATCAAGCCAATGGGCTTTCCTATTGACGACCGCAAGATGAAGCGAGCTGGATTGGATTATTGGGATAAGCTAGAGATTTATTTTTACGAGAGTTTGGAGGATTTCATGTCTCAGATGAAGGGCAAACTCTATCTGATCTCAAAATTTGCTGAGAAAGTGTATTCTGATGTGGATTTATCGACTGACGAGGACCATTATTTTCTCTTTGGACGTGAAGACAAGGGCTTGCCTGAGGACTTTATGCGAGAACATCCTGAAAAGGCTCTCCGTATTCCTATGAATGATGAACATGTCCGCAGTCTCAATGTGTCTAATACCGTCTGCATGATTGTCTATGAGGCTCTCCGCCAGCAGAACTTTGCAGGTCTTGAACTCGTTCATACCTATGAAGTGGATAAATTGAAATAAAAAATGAAAGTGAACAAAATGCTTGCGCTTGCAAGCGTTTTTTGTTATGATAAAAGAGTCTTCAGGGCAGGGTGTGATTCCCGACCGGCGGTGACTTTAACTAGGAAATGATCTTTTCCTTTTATACTTTGTTGACAAGCTTTGCCTAACCAGAAGTTATGCCTACAGCTTGTCGCCTAGTCTAAAAGAAAAAATCTCTATTTCCCTCTCTTTAAAGAAGTCCGCGAGCGCAAGCTGATGTGGTGAGATTCCACAACCGACAGTATAGTCTGGATGGGAGAAGACGAAAGAATAGCTTTGTCTGTTCTGATAGATTTATAGCTAGATTGTAACCGCTTGCTTTTATTTTCTTTAATAGAGTGAGAGGGAACTTTTGGGATATAAAAAGTGAGAATAGATAGAGGAATCCTTTCTAACTTCTTCTGATTTTATAGAAAATTGGAGGAACCTGTTATGACAAACACACGTCGACTTTCGACCATTGCGATTTTATCAGCCATCTCATTTGTGCTGATGTACTTTGACTTTCCGCTTTTACCAGCGGCGTCCTTCCTCAAGATCGAATTTAGTATCTTGCCAGTCCTTGTGGGCTTGGTGGTCATGGATTTGCCTGCTGCTCTAGGAATTCTCTTGCTTCGCTCACTCTTGAAACTGCTTCTTAACAGCCAGGGAGTGAATACTTACATTGGTTTGCCGATGAATATCGTAGCTTTGGGAGTTTTTGTCATCGTATTTGCTTTGATTTGGAAAAAGGAACGGACAACCCTTCGTTTCCTACTAGGCTCTCTAGCTGGGACTATTGGTTTAACCGCGGCTATGTTGGTTCTCAACTATGTTTATGCTGTTCCTTTGTACGCTAAGTTTGCTAACTTTGATATTGGTAAAATTTTGGGACTTTCCAACTACCTAATGACTATGGTGTTGCCTTTTAACTTGATTGAGGGTGTAATCTTTTCCGTTTCATTCTGGTTGTTGTATGTTCTTTTGAAACCAACCTTAAAACATTATGAGAGATAAACAAACATTTTTAATGAAGGGCAGTTTTGCCCTTTTACTTTTCGTTATTCTTGGCTATATGGTCAAATTTTACCCTGAAACGTTGGTAAATTTTGATCAACCGATTCAGACGGCCGTTCGAGGAGACTTGCCAGATTACTTGACTATTCTTTTCAGGGCCATCACACGCTTGATTGATATCCCAGTGATTATCACTTGGGTTGTCATTACAGCTTTTGTCTTTTATCGTAAGCGATGGAAGATAGAAAGTTTCTTCATGCTGGGAAATCTGGCTTTGGCAGGTCTTTTAATTGTGACCTTTAAAAACATCTATCAGCGCCCTCGGCCGGCTATCTTACATCTAGTTGAGGAGAAGGGATTTTCCTTCCCGAGTGGGCATTCTCTGGCTGTAACCTTGATGGTCGGATCTCTGATTGTCATTCTTAGTCAACGGATTAAAGATCCAGTCTGGAGAAAAATCGTGCAAATTATTCTTGGCCTCTACCTAGTCAGTGTGCTGGTATCAAGGGTCTATCTGGGAGTTCATTACCCATCAGATGTTCTTGCCAGTCTCTGTGTAGGCTTGGGAGTCCTGTTTATCGAGTTTCCCTTCTATGATAAACTTCGCTTCCAATGGCGATTTAAAGGTAAGCAGAAGTGAGTATCAAATTCCTTTGAGGAGAAAGAAATGAAAGTCAATATAGCAGATCTTCATCCGACTCAACTATACTTATCAGAAAAGAAGTTGCAAGATATTCAGATGCTTTATCAGTCGGTAGAACTAAACAATGTTGATCCAATTAGTATTCTTGCATTTGGAAATTGCTTGTTGATTACAGATGGGCATCATAGGGCTTATCAGGCTTTATTGGCAGGTTGGGATACGATTTCTGCTGAGTGGGATAGAGATGGTGGTGATGAACTATATCACCTCTATGCGCAAGCTTGTGAGGAAAGAAAGATTTACTCTGTTCTGGATTTAAAAAATCATATCTTAGCTCAAGATGAGTATGAAGCAAAATGGTATAACTGGTGTGATGGTTTTAATCAAGCAACAACTCTCTTATTGAAAAGGAAAGCTGATGAAACAGATTTTACAAATAGATAATGCACTACGTCTCGTTCCTTATTGTAAGGTCAATCATTGTGAGGAAGCTTTTGCTTGGTATCAGGATGTGAACTTGGTTTACCTCGTAGATGGGGTAAAGCTTCCTTACAGTCAAGAAACTTTGGAAGCCATGTATTCCTATTTGGATCAGCACGGTGAGCTTTTTTGGATTGAAGTCAAGGAGAAGGGAGAATGGTTTCCAATTGGGGATGTTACACTATCTCAGGATAATCTTCCCATTGTGATTGGAAATCCTGCTTACCAACATCGAGGACTTGGGAAAAAGATTCTAAGTGCTTTGATTGAATTGGCTCGAGTAAAAGGATGGAAAGAATTGAGAGTTAAGGAAATCTACACTTACAATCATGCGTCTAGGCGATGTTTCGAGTCGCTTGGATTTGTGGAAAATGGAGCAACAGAAAAAGGAACGAGTTTTATACTGAAATTAGTCTAATCTAACTTGTTTTTTAACTAAAAATCTGATAAACTATGTAGTAATTGAATAGAAATCTGCAAGACTAGTAACTCAAGGGAAGTATATCAGGGAGGAGAGCCGTGACTGCAAGCTCTCTATATGAAAGCTGGGTGAATTCACTTGCGCATGGATTTAGAAATGAAGGTCTGACTTGTCAGATGAAAACGGATGGTACCGCGTGTCAACGCTCCGAGTGGAGTTTTTGGCATGTGGTTTTCTTTTTATCTGATAAGCGACTGATGGAGGAATTATGTCAACTATTGAAGAACAATTAAAAGCGCTTCGAGAAGAAACGCTGGCTAGCTTGAAGCAGATTACTGCTGAAAATGAAAAAGAGATGCAAGATTTGCGTGTCTCTGTCCTTGGTAAAAAGGGTTCGCTTACTGAAATCCTCAAAGGGATGAAAGATGTTTCTGCTGAGATGCGTCCAATCATTGGGAAACACGTCAATGAAGCTCGTGATGTCTTGACAGCTGCTTTTGAAGAAACAGCTAAACTCTTGGAAGAAAAGAAAGTTGCTGCACAATTAACTAGCGAGAGTATAGATGTGACGCTTCCAGGCCGCCCAGTTGCGACTGGTCACCGTCACGTTTTGACACAAACCAGTGAAGAAATCGAAGATATTTTCATTGGGATGGGTTACCAAGTCGTGGATGGTTTTGAAGTGGAGCAAGACTACTATAACTTTGAGCGTATGAACCTTCCCAAAGACCACCCAGCCCGTGATATGCAGGATACTTTCTATATCACAGAAGAGATCTTACTCCGTACTCACACTTCTCCAGTTCAAGCGCGTGCTATGGATGCCCATGATTTCTCTAAAGGTCCTTTGAAAATGATCTCACCAGGGCGTGTCTTCCGTCGTGACACGGACGATGCGACCCACAGTCACCAGTTCCACCAAATTGAAGGCTTGGTTGTTGGGAAAAATATCTCTATGGCAGACCTTCAAGGAACCCTTCAGTTGATTGTGCAAAAAATGTTCGGTGAAGAGCGTCAGATCCGTCTGCGCCCATCTTACTTCCCATTCACAGAGCCATCTGTTGAGGTGGATGTTTCTTGCTTCAAGTGTGGTGGAGAAGGCTGTAACGTATGTAAGAAAACAGGTTGGATCGAAATTATGGGGGCCGGTATGGTTCACCCACGTGTCCTTGAAATGAGTGGTATCGATGCGACTGTTTACTCTGGATTTGCCTTTGGTCTTGGACAAGAACGTGTAGCTATGCTCCGTTACGGAATCAACGATATCCGTGGATTCTACCAAGGAGATGTCCGCTTCTCAGAACAGTTTAAATAATGATTAGAAAAGTAGAAATGGCAGATGTTGAGGTGTTGTCCAAAATTGCCAAACAAACCTTTCGTGAAACATTTGCGCATGATAATACGGAAGAGCAGTTACAGGAATACTTTGAAGAGGCTTATAGTCTGAGAGTTTTGTCAACTGAGTTGGAAAATCCAGAATCCGAAACCTATTTCATTATGCATGATGAGGAGATAGCTGGTTTTCTTAAAGTCAACTGGGGAAGTGCTCAGACTGAGAGAGAATTAGAGGACGCTTTTGAAATTCAACGCCTTTATGTGCTACAAAAATTCCAAGGATTTGGATTCGGTAAGCAACTGTTTGAATTCGCTCTTGAACTTGCTACAAAAAATAGTTTTTCTTGGGCTTGGCTAGGTGTTTGGGAGCATAATACAAAAGCTCAAGCGTTTTATAATCGATATGGTTTTGAAAAATTTAGCCAACATCATTTTATGGTTGGTCAAAAAGTAGATACGGATTGGTTACTGAGAAAGAAATTAAGGTAAGAAGATGATTCTTCTATTGAAATGATAGGAAAGGAAAAGAACTAGAGTGGCAACTGTCATTCTGGAGAACTAAATTATGCTTGTATCTTATAAATGGTTAAAAGAATTGGTGGACATTGATGTGCCATCACAAGAGTTGGCTGAAAAAATGTCAACTACAGGGATCGAGGTAGAAGGTGTCGAATCACCTGCTGCTGGTCTCTCAAAAATTGTCGTCGGTGAGGTATTGTCTTGCGAAGACGTGCCAGAAACTCACCTCCATGTTTGTCAGGTTAACGTTGGCGAAGAAGAAGCCCGTCAAATCGTTTGTGGTGCCCCAAATGTGCGTGCTGGTATCAAGGTTATGGTGGCTCTTCCAGGAGCTCGCATCGCTGACAATTACAAGATCAAAAAAGGGAAAATCCGCGGTCTTGAGTCACTTGGAATGATCTGTTCCCTTGGTGAATTGGGAATTTCTGACTCAGTTGTGCCTAAGGAATTCGCAGATGGCATCCAAATCTTGCCAGAAAATGCCGTTCCAGGGGATGAAGTCTTCTCATACCTAGACTTGGATGATGAAATCATCGAACTGTCTATCACACCCAACCGTGCGGATGCCCTTTCTATGCGTGGGGTGGCTCACGAAGTGGCAGCCATCTATGATAAGGCAGTCAACTTTAAAGAATTTACTCTTTCAGAAACTGACCAAGCTGCAGCAGATGCTCTTTCTGTGGGCATTGAGACAGACAAGGCGCCTTACTATGCAGCTCGTATCTTGGACAATGTGACTATCGCACCAAGTCCACAATGGTTGCAAAACCTTCTTATGAATGAAGGTATCCGTCCTATTAACAACGTAGTGGACGTGACCAACTACATCCTGCTCTACTTTGGTCAACCTATGCATGCTTTTGACTTGGATACCTTTGAAGGGACTGACATCCGTGTGCGTGAAGCGCGTGCTGGTGAAAAATTGGTGACCTTGGATGGTGAAGAACGTGACTTGGAAACAAATGACTTAGTTATCACTGTCGCAGACAAGCCAGTAGCTCTTGCAGGTGTCATGGGTGGTCAAGCAACAGAAATCTCTGAAAAATCTAGTCGTGTCGTCCTTGAAGCTGCAGTCTTCAACGGAAAATCAATCCGCAAGACTAGCGGACGTCTCAACCTTCGTTCTGAGTCATCTTCTCGCTTTGAAAAAGGTATCAATGTGGCAACTGTTAACGAAGCCCTTGATGCGGCAGCCAGCATGATTGCAGAACTTGCAGGTGCGACTGTGCGTAAAGGTATCGTTTCAGCGGGTGAGCTTGATACCTCTGATGTGGAAGTTTCTTCAACTCTTGCTGATGTTAACCGTGTCCTCGGAACTGAGCTTTCTTATGCTGATGTAGAAGACGTCTTCCGTCGTCTTGGATTTGGCCTTTCTGGAAATGCAGATAGCTTTACAGTCAGCGTCCCACGTCGTCGTTGGGATATCACTATTGAAGCAGACCTCTTTGAAGAAATCGCTCGTATCTATGGTTATGACCGCTTGCCAACCAGCCTTCCAAAAGACGATGGGACAGCTGGTGAATTGACTGCGACACAAAAACTCCGCCGTCAAGTTCGTACTATTGCTGAAGGAGCAGGTTTGACAGAAATCATCACCTATGCTCTAACAACTCCTGAAAAAGCAGTTGAGTTTACGGCTCAACCAACTAATCTTACTGAACTCATGTGGCCAATGACAGTGGACCGTTCTGTCCTCCGTCAAAATATGATCTCAGGTATCCTTGATACGGTGGCTTATAACGTAGCTCGTAAGAATAAAAACTTGGCCCTTTATGAGATTGGAAAAGTCTTTGAACAAACAGGAAATCCAAAAGAAGAACTTCCAAATGAGATCAACAGCTTTGCCTTTGCCTTGACAGGATTGGTTGCTGAAAAAGATTTCCAAACAGCAGCAGTTCCAGTTGATTTCTTCTATGCTAAGGGAATCCTTGAGGCCCTCTTTGCTCGTTTGGGCCTCCAAGTAACCTATACGGCAACATCTGAAATCGCTAGCCTCCACCCAGGACGTACAGCTATGATTTCACTTGGTGATCAAGTTCTTGGTTTCCTTGGCCAAGTGCATCCAGTCACTGCTAAGGCTTACGATATTCCAGAAACGTATGTAGCTGAGCTTAACCTTTCAGCCATCGAGGCTGCCCTTCAACCTGCTACTCCATTTGTGGAAATCACCAAATTCCCAGCAGTTAGCCGTGATGTTGCCCTTCTCCTTAAGGCAGAAGTGACTCATCAAGAAGTTGTAGATGCTATCCAAGCTGCCGGCGTGAAACGTTTGACAGATATCAAACTCTTTGACGTTTTCTCAGGTGAGAAATTAGGACTTGGTATGAAGTCAATGGCTTATAGCTTGACTTTCCAAAATCCAGAAGACAGCTTAACGGATGAGGAAGTCGCACGCTACATGGAAAAAATCCAAGCATCGCTCGAAGAAAAAGTGAATGCAGAAGTGCGTTAACTCATCAATCCATCCTCCAGGGTGGATTTTTGCTTTTCAAATAACAATTCAGGATCAAAAATAGACAGTTGAGGAACAGAGAAGATAAATTGGAGTTTACCAGTGTATAATGTACTCATAACTCAAAGTACCCTAAGATTTTTTACTAAAATGAGGATGATAAAAATGGACAAAAATCATTGTAAAGGCTATCAAAAAGGAGTATAATGAGTGCAAGACATTTCGGAGGTGAAAGATGCTAGAAGTAAGAAGTCTAGAGAAAAGTTTTGGACCCAAGCAAGTTTTGTTTGGTATTGACTTTCAAGCGCGACCAGGTCGTATTTTGGGACTAGTCGGGAAAAATGGTGCTGGGAAGACAACGATTTTCCACAGTATTTTGAAGTTTTTAGAATATCAAGGAGAAATTAGTCTGGATAGTCAGGATATTCGTCAGGAGACCTATGCTCGGATTGGCTATCTGCCTGAAGAACGCAGTCTCATGCCTAAATTGACAGTTCTTGAACAAGTTCGCTACTTGGCGACTCTAAAAGGTATGGATGCCAAGGAGGTCAAGGAAAAACTCCCTCAATGGATGAAGAAGTTGGAAGTGAAAGGAAAGCTGACAGATAAAATTAAGAGTCTGTCAAAAGGAAATCAGCAGAAGATTCAGCTCATTATTACTCTGATTCATGAGCCAGACTTGATTATCCTGGATGAGCCTTTCAGTGGATTGGACCCAGTCAATACAGAATTGCTCAAACAAGTCATTTTTCAGGAAAAAGGGCGTGGAGCAACCATTATCTTTTCTGACCATGTCATGACCAACGTCGAGGAGCTTTGTGACGATATTCTGATGATTCGAGATGGCCGTGTGGTCTTGCATGGACCAGTTCAGGATGTCCGCAATCAATACGGGAAAACGCGTCTCTTTGTTTCAAGTGAACGAAGCAAGGAAGAATTGGAAAATCTTCCTCATGTCAAACAGGTGAGCTTGACCAAACAAGGCAGTTGGAAATTGATCTTGGAGGATGAGAGCGCTGGAAGGGAACTCTTCCCAATCTTGACTCAGGGGCAATATATCGCAACCTTTGACCAGCAAGCGCCAACAATCGATGAAATCTTTAAACTAGAATCAGGGGTGGAAGTATGAGAAATATGTGGGTTGTAATGAAGGAAACCTATCTTCGACATGTCAAATCGTGGAGTTTCTTCTTTATGGTGATTTCACCATTCTTGTTTATCGGTCTCTCTGGAGGAATTGGCTATCTCCAAGGCTCTTCAATGGCTAAAAATGATAAAGTGGCAGTAGTGACAACAGTGCCGTCTGTAGCAGAAGGACTGAAGAATGTAAATGGTGTTAACTTTGACTATAAAGACGAAGCAAGTGCCAAAGAAGCGATTAAAGATGAAAAATTAAAAGGCTATCTGACTATTGATCAAGAAGATAGTGTTCTAAAGGCAGTTTATCATGGCGAAACATCGCTTGAAAATGGAATTAAATTTGAGGTTACAGGTACACTCAATGAACTACAAAATCAGCTTAATCGTTCAACGGCCTCCTTGTCTCAAGAGCAGGAAAAACGCTTAGCGCAGACAGTTCAATTCACAGAAAAGATTGATGAAGCCAAGGAAAATAAAAAAATGATTCAAACCTTTGCGGCCGCAGGGCTTGGTCTCTTCCTTTATATGATTTTGATTACCTATGCTAGTGTCACTGCTCAGGAAGTGGCTAGCGAGAAAGGAACCAAAATTATGGAGGTGGTCTTCTCTAGTATCCGAGCTAGTCATTATTTCTACGCTCGCATGCTGGCTCTGCTTCTTGTGATTTTGACCCATATTGGCATTTACGTCGTGGGTGGACTTGCTGCCATTCTTCTCTTTAAAGACCTACCAATCTTGGCACAATCTGGTATTTTAAACCATATAGGAGAGGCTTTCTCGCTCAACACCTTATTGTTTGTCTTGGTTAGCCTCTTTATGTACGTTGTTTTAGCAGCCTTCCTAGGATCTATGGTTTCTCGTCCTGAGGACTCAGGGAAAGCCCTGTCGCCTTTGATGATTTTGATTATGGGTGGTTTTTTTGGAGTGACAGCTCTAGGTGCAGCTGGTGACAATCTCATCTTGAAGATTGGTTCTTATATTCCCTTTATTTCGACCTTCTTTATGCCATTTAGAACCATTAATGGCTATGCAGGGGGAGTAGAAGCATGGATTTCACTTGCTATTACAGTGATTTTTGCAGTGGTAGCAACAGGATTTATCGGACGCATGTATGCTAGTCTCGTTCTTCAAACGGATGATTTAGGAATCTGGAAAACCTTTAGACGTGCCTTATCTTATAAATAGAAGAGCCTCGCGAAAGCGAGGTTTTTTAGAGATAAAAAGAGTGGAATTTAGAAAAATATTTTTCATATCTATTGACTTTTAGGGGTGAAATTTGGTATTATAGTAGGCGGTATTGTTTACCCCATTTGAAAGGCCCCGGAACCTTCCAAATACTTTTCGATGGGAAGGAACACCCATCACCGTAAACAAAAATCGAACTATATATAGGAGAAATCATGAACAAAACAACATTTATGGCTAAACCAGGCCAAGTTGAACGTAAATGGTACGTAGTTGACGCAACTGATGTACCACTTGGACGTCTTTCTGCAGTAGTTGCTAGCGTACTTCGCGGAAAAAACAAACCAACATTTACACCACACACTGATACAGGTGACTTTGTGATTGTTATCAATGCTGAAAAAGTTAAATTGACTGGTAAAAAAGCAACTGATAAAATCTACTACACTCACTCAAACCACCCAGGTGGATTGAAACAAATCTCTGCAGGTGAACTTCGTTCTAAAAATGCAGTACGTTTGATCGAGAAATCAGTTAAAGGTATGCTTCCACACAATACTCTTGGACGCGCTCAAGGTATGAAGTTGAAAGTATTTGTTGGAGCTGAGCACACTCACGCTGCACAACAACCAGAAGTTCTTGATATTTCAGGACTTATCTAAGGAAAGGAACAATAAAGTATGTCACAAGCACAATATGCAGGTACTGGACGTCGTAAAAACGCTGTTGCACGCGTTCGCCTTGTTCCAGGAACTGGTAAAATCACTGTTAACAAAAAAGATGTTGAAGAGTACATCCCACACGCTGACCTTCGTCTTGTCATCAACCAACCATTCGCAGTTACTTCAACTGCAGGTTCATACGACGTTTTCGTTAACGTTGTAGGTGGTGGATACGCTGGTCAATCAGGAGCTATCCGTCACGGTATCGCTCGTGCCCTTCTTCAAGTAGACCCAGACTTCCGCGATTCATTGAAACGCGCAGGACTTCTTACACGTGACTCACGTAAAGTTGAACGTAAGAAACCAGGTCTTAAGAAAGCTCGTAAAGCATCACAATTCTCAAAACGTTAATCAATACGATTATATCAACGTTTCAAAGCACTCAAAAGTTTATCTTATGGGTGCTTTTTTCGTGTTTTTTTGATGATTTTTAGCAAAATTCACACCATTACTTTTTAAGATTGCGATAAGCAATATCTCCAACTGCCATAGGAACTACATTAGAAGTATTGACATAAATTTGAGTTGTACCTGTATCGCTATGAGTTAATGCTTCAGAAATGGTCTCTAAGCTCATTCCAGACTTTTTAGCAAGTGTCGCTCCTGTATGTCGTAATTTATGAGGTGTAGCATGTGCTGGCTCTTTATGTCACTTTCTGATGCTTTTCATTTTATTGTTTAGATAGTCGGCATGTAAAGGCTTGTTGATGTTTCCTTTGGTGTCGATATATGTAAATAAATTGTTCTGGATTACTGATGATGCCAAACTTTGCTAGTTCATATTTTTGTTGCTCTTTTTAAGAGGTAAGAAGCTGAAGTAAGTCATTAGAAATAGAGAAAATAAGAAATATTTCCATAATAAAACGCATATTATCAGGTTTCTTTGAACTGCACCCCAAAAGTTAGACAGAAAAAATCTAACTTTTGGGGTGCAGTTCAGTAAAAGCTTGATAGTATACGTTTTATCCTAGAAATATTTACTGGCTGTTTTTCTCAAACTGACTTTTTAAGAAGTTACCTTATCAGCAATTTCAAATAAGTTTATGGAGCTATCTTTGGAAAAACTGTAGAATTTCAAAAATTACTACAGACCTTGAATTTTAGTTATCATTTCAATGATTTAGATTGCTTACATTTTGTTTTGATAAGTTTTACGGTAATCTCCAGGAGAAAGTCCAGTCCTTTGTTTAAAAATTTTAGTAAAGTAAGAATAATTATCATACCCTACTTGACAAGATACTTGTGATATCGAGATATTTGTTTGAGATAGGAGAGATTTAGCAGCATTAATGCGTTTATCCGTTATATATTTAACAAGAGTTTCTCCAGTTTCTTTTTTAAAAATTCTAGCTAAATGATCTGCGCTGAGATAAACCATATCTGCTAATATAGAACGATTTATATCTTCATAGTAGTGATGATCTATGTATTCGACAATGCGTTGAATACTATTTTTCTGGTTTTCAATGTTTGTTGCAAATTTCTTAGCATGTGACCAGTAATAATCAAAGTAATCCTGAAAAGATTCAATTGAATGAAAGCGTCGTTGGAATAAGAAATCATGAGTGCTGTTTTGGAATAATTTATGTGCCGAGATTCCATTTTGATCTAGATATATTCCTATTTGTTGAGTCCAATCTAGTAAAATTTGTTGTAGTGTGAAAGTAGGAATTTGAGAATTATAAGCAAGTGAATTAATTTTTTCTCTTAATTCGTATTCACTTAAGGTATCTAAAAAAGTAATTGAAAGAGTTTCTGTTTTAAAGGAAGTTGGAAAACTATGTGGAACACATGTAATAGTATTCCAATAAGAAACATATTGTTCATTATAAGTGTAGAGTTCTTTGGTATGAAATAAAATATCGGATATTTTATGGCAACTCTTATATATAATGTTTGAGTATTTACTAAAGTTATTGGAAATTTGAGAATGAATCTCATATGCCAATTTGTCACTACGTTTGGATGAGTCTACTCTAAAGAGACAAACATATTGATCAACCTGGCTTTCCATTTTGAATAGACTTATCAGCTTATAAGAAGGTTGTGAAATTCTTTGAAGTTCTCTTTTTAGTTGAGAAGTCCATGATGGAGTTTCTGCAGAATAATCTTCTTCATTAAGATTGATTGTTAAAACTGCAAGGAAAAAATATTGGTGTTTTTTAAGAATAAAATCTTGTTTGCTTGCTATGTTTTCTAGCTCATCAATGCGAGAAATTTGAGGTTTTCTAAGGTAATCATACCAGAAATTATCTTCTATTTGTAAAAGTGAATCATTTTTTCCATTTAAGTTATGATTCTCAATTTTACTAATGGCTTTTTGAATCATAAATTCTAATTTTTCAAAGTTAATGGGTTTTAGATAGTATTCGAAGCTTTGTAATTCAATTGCTTTTTGAGCATAGTTGAAGTCGGCGTAATTGGTTAAAAAAATTGTTTTTATATCATATTTTTCATTTCTAATCCACGATAAGAGTTCGAGGCCGCTGCCTTGAGGCATTTCTATATCGCTTATCATGAGATCAATAGGATGCTCTCTAATAATATTTTGAGCTTGAGTGAGGCTATAGGCAACATAAACAATGTCAATGTGTAGTTTATCCCAATTTATTTTCTCTCGTAAAGCTTCAATGATAAAGCGATCGTCATCAACTAATAAAATGTTCATTATAACCTCCGTCTATAATCTTGTATGGAATGAGTAAAAGAATTTTAGCTCCACCTTCTTCATTATTTTCAAATGTAATAGTATAGTCGTTGGGATAGAGAAGATTTAAACGTTCGATGGTGTTTGTTATCCCGATATGATGTCCATCTTCTGTTATTAGAGACTGTTTCTGATTTAGTTTTGATAAAATTTCTTCAGAGAAACCTGGACCATTATCCTCGATACAAATATGAATGTAATCTGAGTTCTCAGTTTTTACTTTTTTTATTGATAGTAAAATTGTAAATAAATCCTGAAATGAAAAACCGTGTTTGATTGTGTTTTCAATAAATGTTTGTAAAAGTAATGATGGGATAAGAGTATTTTGTAGGTCATCATTGTAGTCTAGTGAAAAGTAGATGCTATTTCCATATCGAATTCGTTGTATTTCTAAATAATCTTTAGTATGCTGAACTTCATCTTTAAGTTCTGAAAAATCTTGATTAGCCATAAATAAATGACGGAGATAATTTGAAGTTAGGATAGTTAATTCTTCAATTTCCTTGTAGTTTTTTGTTTGAAGCATACTATGAATCATTGATAACATATTTAAGTAGAAATGCGGTCGAATTTGATTTTTAAGATAATTAAGTTCAATCTTCTTAAGTTCTAGTTGTGAATGGTATTCTCGTATTTTTAATTCTTGCATGTCAAAAATTACTTTATTAAGTTTATCATTTGCCTTATCAATTTCTAGTATACCTTCAGATATAAAAAATTCAGAAGGGGGGATGGAGTCCCCAAGTTGAGAGAGCCGTTCAGTGAGTCTTGTTATAGGCTTAATCATCCACTGACGAATATATAGGATAATGATGATTGATAAAATGGTGATAATGATAGGAACAGCTGATAAAAATACTTCTAAGAGTGTGATATTTCTAAAGACTTCGGCATAATCGACTAAAACATAAATATCGAAAGGTAAATGTGTTTTTTCATTTTGTGCATGAATTAGGTAATTAGAGGACGGTATATTGTTAGGCTCTTTTAGGGAGAGTCTACCATTATTACCAATATTAAGTTTATTGAGAGGTTTTAGGATATCTTCTGAGGATATGACTGCATAAATTATTTTTCCTTCGTAATGAACGGATTTAACTAAGTATTCGCTATTTTTAGTAGTTATATTTTTCCACTTACGGTCACTTATATCGCTACTTAGTGATTTTAGATATGTTTTTAACAGTAAATAATCTTCATATGGAATATAAAGATTGGAAACATTGATAAAATGTTTAGTAGAATTTGTTTCCAATAAGAATGTCATATGGGTTTCATTTTGATATTCAAACTCTGTAAAACTAGTTTGAACCTTTTTTAGACTTTCTTGATAGTCTAAAAATTTTTGTACATGATTTAATTTTTCCAATTCTTCACTGTGTGTTATTGTTGAATACATAAATCTTTCTGCAGAATGTAATTTTTCATTAACAGAGTCAGCATAAATTTCAATTGAACTACGTAGGTGTACTATATTTTGGTTTTTAATAAAATTTCTGGTTATGTTACTCATAGCAATATTGATTAAAATATTTATCAATAGTAGTACAAGTAGGAGTTTAAAGAAAAAATGAATGGAATGTTTTTTTGATAAGTCGTGATTTAATTTCATATACTATTCTCCTATTAAAATTATAGCACTTTGAAAATATGATATCATGTAACAAAACAGATATGTTTTATCAAGATGTCGGAAAAGTAATAGTTTTTAAAATTAAAAAACTGAAAAATTGATAAACCTAGTCCAAAAAGTTCTATTAAGGGAATTCTATATGGTGTAAAATAATCGTAGAAAATCAGATGGGAGGAAAAACATGAAAGTAGCATCTCAACTTCATAAAATAAAATTAAAGCATAGTATTCCGTTATATATATTACTTTTTCCTTCAATATTGCTATTAATTTTATTTTCCTATATTCCCATGTTGGGACTAATTATTGCATTTAAAGACTATTCACCAGCCAATGGTATCTTTGCTAGTCAGTGGGTAGGATTTAAGTACTTTACTCAATTTTTCTCATCATTCCAATTCGGGACAACTATGTTCAATACATTAAAAATTTCACTTTATAGTATTGTAGTAGGATTCCCCTTGCCTATTATACTAGCTATAATCAGTAATCAGTTAAGAGTTGGGAAATTTAGAAAAATATTTCAAGTGACAACTTACTTACCTCATTTTATCTCTACAATGGTTATGTGTGGGATGATTATCTTATTTTTATCTCCTACTAGTGGTTTGTTAGCGAATGTATTTAAGTCTGTTGGAATTACTATTCCAGATCTTTTATCAAAACCTAGTCATTTTGCAGGTGTTTATGTTTGGAGCGATGTATGGCAACATATTGGTTGGGATAGTATTATTTATCTAGCAGCGCTTTCTGCAATTGATCCTACATATTATGAGGCTGCAACTATGGATGGTGCCTCTAGGTTACAAAAAATTCGGCATATAGAATTACCATTACTTTTGCCTACTGCTATGATTTTACTAATATTAAGAGCAGGTAGTTTATTAAGTGTAGGGTTTGAGAAAGTGTTACTATTACAGAATCCTCTTAATTTAGCAGGAAGTGAGATAATTTCGACCTATGTTTATAAAGTTGGTATGGTGAACTTTCAGTATAGTTATTCGACAGCTATAGGGTTATTTAACACCGTAGTCAATCTAATAATTTTGTTATCTGTTAACTGGTTCTCGAAAAGATATACTAGAACGGGTCTTTTTTAAAGGAAGGAGTGCTCAAGGTGAAATGGTTTCATAAATCAAGAAAAACAAACTCTGAATTATTATTTGATATAGTTACCTATGGTTTAGCAATTTTCCTTATCCTGTTAATTGTTTATCCGTTATGGTTTGTAGTGATTGCATCTTTTAGTAATCCTTCAGATGTTGCAAATGGGAAGGTATGGTTTATTCCTAGAGAATGGAAATTAGATGGATATTTACGTCTTATTCAACAACCTTTATTCTTACGTAGCTATCTAAATACCATTTTATATACTGTTGTTGGTACCTTAGTTGCTTTAGTAGTCAATATTCCAGCTGGTTATGCTTTATCTAGAAAAGAATTAGTTGGTAGAAAATGGATGAGTATTCTATACATAATCCCTATGTTCGTATCAGGTGGCTTGATTCCTACCTACTTAACAGTAAAGAATGTTGGCCTAATTGATACATTTTGGGTAATGGTAATACCTTTTGCGGTTTCATCATACAATATTATTGTTGCTAGAACTTTCTTTAATAATAGTATTCCAGACGGGATGTGGGAGGCTGCGCAAATTGATGGATGTGGTACAATTCGTTATTTTATTAAGATAGTCGTTCCTTTATCAAAAGCTATTATAGCAGTTATTGGACTTTGGACTGCAGTTGGTATTTGGAATTCGTGGTTTAATGCTTTAATTTATTTAACGAATGAAAATTTACAACCATTGCAATTAATTTTACGACGTTTACTAATTAGTAATCAAATGTTACAATCGCAAGCAACAGGAGAAGTTGCATCAGATCTTCGTATCAAAGCCGATATGATGAAATATGCAGCAATTGTTATTTCAACCGCTCCGATAATGTTGCTATATCCCTTTGTTCAAAAATATTTTAATCAAGGCGTAATGATTGGCGCCTTGAAAGAATAGGAGAAAAACATGAAAAATAAATCATTTACATATTTGTTCTTAGGAACAGTTACACTTGCTGGCTTAACAGCCTGTGCAAATTCTAATAATGCGAATAAGGATGATAAGTCTGGAGAAGATTCTTATAAAATCACAACTGTTCGTTGGTCTGACTGGGGGGAAGATTATCATAAAGGTTTTCTAACTGATTCTGCCAAAGAATCAGGTATCGATGTTAAATGGGATACACTTGTAGCTGCAGATTGGGCAGATAAGAAATCTGTGTTGGTTGCTAGTGGAGATTTACCAGATGCATTTTTAGGTTCAAATGCTTTTACAGATTCAGAAATTGCTCAGAACCAATCTTTGTTTATTCCATTGGAAGATTTAATCAAGGAAAACATGCCTAATTTAACTAAGGCTATGGAGAAAGAACCTAAGATTAAAGCTATGATTACTTCACCAGATGGTCATATCTACAGCCTGCCTAAAAAATTGCCGATGCGCCCTACTGTAGCTAATCAGCTATTTATTAATAAAAAGTGGCTGGATAATTTAGGATTAAAGGTTCCAGAAACTTATGATGATTTAGTAAAAGTACTACAAGAATTTAAGGATAAAGATGCGAACGGAAATGGAGACGCTTCTGATGAAATTCCATTCGGAGCAGGAAACTTTGATCCAACATTCTCATATATTCTTCCGTTCAATAATCGTTTAGGTGCAGATAATACGTATGAAATGTCTGTAAAAGATGGAAAACCAGTCTACCTTCGTACAGAGGAAAGTTATAAACAAGGGATTGCAGCAATGCACGAATCTTATAAAAAAGGTTTGATTGATCCGGAAATCTTTACAGAAGATACCTCTATGAGTGTAGCAAAACGTATGGATAAGGGAGTATCTAGAGTAGGTGTTTCTAGTGGTTGGACAGCAGATGCAACGTTTGGCTTACATTCAAGTGAATATATTGCTCTACCTGCTTTAAAAGGTATGGATGGTAAACAATATGTCTTTTCTGACCCAGATCATTACAACTACGGTCGAAATGAAATTTTGATTACAAATAAGAGCAAAAACCCTGCTAAATTATTGAAATGGTTGGATAAATTATATACAGATGAAGCAAGTATTCAGAATTTCTATGGATCATTTGGAATAGCTACTGAAAAGAATGGTGATAAGTTTAAAGTGTTACCTCCTAAAGATGGTAAATCAGCCGATGAGTATGCATGGATTAATTCACTTCGAGATTTTGGTCCTAAATACGTAAGCGATGATATCAATAGTCGCGTAGAAATCGATCAAACACAAGGTGATGGATTGAAATTGAAGATGGACCAAGATTTGAAACAATTTGCGTTGCCAGCTTACCCTAATGTGATTTATTCACAAGAAGAGCTTAACAAATTATCATCAATCTATGTTAGTATTGAATCTTATGTCAAACAACAAGCATCTAAATGGGTAGTTGAAGGTGGCATAGAAAAAGAATGGGACTCATACAAAGAAACTCTTAAGAATATGGGATTGGACGAATTTATGAAGATTCAACAGGAAGCATATAATCGTTACCAAAAAGAAGTAAAAGAGTAATACTTTATATGAACTCTTGGTTGTATAAACAAGGGACTAGCTAATTACAGGAAGCGAGACTGATAACATCAAATTATCTCGCTTCCTTTATTCTAATTTTTAAAGAAATTTGGAAATGTTTTTTAATAATTTAGGTAATATTTTTGTGCAACTGACATTCTAAAATATAGAGTGAAGGCAATCGATTTTATGGAGAATATATTATGCAAAAATTATTTTCATTAGATGGAAAAGTGGTTAGAATTTTAACTTTTTTGACAGATTTAATTATTTTAAATACTCTATTTATTGTTAGTTGTATTCCAATAGTTACAATTGGGGCATCATTAACTTCTCTTACGACAATGTGGTATCGTATTTTAAAAGGTAAAGATACCGATATTGCTTATCATTATTTTCGGATCTTTAGACAAAATTTTAAACAATCAACTTTTATTTGGTTGTTTATCCTCCTAATAGAATTACTTTTATATGTGAACTATTGTCTTTGGGGCTATTCAAGTTTATTTTCAGAGTATAGTTTATTGTTAGTGTTGCCCTTTTTATTTGTTATAATACTTTTGATGAGTGTTATTTTTCCCTATATTGGTCTATTTAAAGATAATCTAAAAAATAGTATTGTAAATAGCGTATTAATTTGTATTTTAAATCCAATACAAGCTATCATGTTGGTTTTATTTAATATTTCTGTACTGTATATGAGTTTTAGTAGTCCAGAACGAGTTTTAACAGCTATTTACGTATTTACATTTGGGGGATTTGCTTTTTGCGGATTGATGAATGTAACGATAACAAATAAAATGTTTGATAAGGTAAAGAAATTTACTAAAAGGAGGACAACAAAGTGAAAATTTTTAAGGGAGAGTTTTATCGAATCTCTGTATTAACAGATAAGTTAGTAAGGCTAGAATACTCTCAAACTGGAAGTTTTGAGGATAGAACGACACAACTTATCTATAATAGAGATTTTGGTCAAGTTTCGTTAGATTATATCGAGACATCAAACGTACTAGATATTATGACGGACTATTTTCATCTGCACTTTAATAAAGGAGAATTTAACGCCGAAAATTTATTTATAGAATTAAAAGGAAATTTTGCCGTATATGGTAGTCGCTGGTATTTTGGTGAATCTATTGAAACGTTAAAAGGAACAGCTCGGACTCTGGATGAGGCAGATGGAGCAATCTCGTTAGAAGATGGAATTATTAGCAGAAATGGTATAGCCTTATTGGATGATTCTAAAGGATTTATTTGGGATGAACAGTCTGGTTATATTGAGAGAGAAAATCAAATTGACTTGTATTTCTTTGCTTATGGGCATGATTATAGAGGAGCAATCAGAGACTTTTACCATTTGACTGGTTCAACACCCTTGTTGCCAAGATATGCTTTAGGTAATTGGTGGAGTAGGTATTGGCCTTATACGTCGGATGAATACTTGAATTTAATAGACAGATTTAAAACAGAGAAAATTCCATTATCTATCGGTGTGTTAGATATGGATTGGCATATAACTGATATTCCAGCTCGTTTTGGAAGTGGTTGGACAGGCTATAGTTGGAATAGAAACTTAATACCTAATCCAGAACAGTTATTGCAACAACTTCATGATAGAAAGTTAAAACTCTCCTTAAATGTCCACCCTGCTGATGGTATACGAGCTTATGAAGAAGCTTATCCTCGGGTCGCAAAACGATTGGGGTTAAATGTAGAATTAGAAGAACCTGCCATTTTTGATTTTTTTAATCCTTCTTTTAGGGAATCCTACTTTAAAGATGTTCATTATGAGCTAGAAAAGCAGGGAGTAGATTTTTGGTGGATTGACTGGCAACAAGGGACTCAAGGCATGTTGGATCCACTGTGGCTTTTAAACCATTATCACTATCAGGATAGTTGTAAAAATGCAGAAGGTGGTTTGATTTTATCAAGATATGCAGGTCCTGGTAGTCACCGCTACCCTGTTGGTTTTTCAGGGGACACTATTATTAGTTGGAATTCCTTAAGATTTCAACCTTATTTTACAGCGACAGCATCTAATATCGGTTATAGTTGGTGGAGTCATGATATCGGTGGACACATGCTGGGAGATTATGACGAAGAGCTACAAACTAGATGGCTACAGTTTGGCGTTTTTAGTCCGATAACTCGATTACATAGTTCTAGAAGTCCCTTTAATAGTAAAGAACCTTGGTTTTTTTCAGAAACAACATCTAAGATTATGAAGAAATACCTTCGTTTGAGACATCAGATGATTCCCTATCTATACACTATGAATGTAAAGACACACGAGGAAGGTGCCCCTTTAATCAGCCCAATGTATTATTTCTACCCAGAGAATGATGAGAGCTATAATGTTCCAAACCAATACTTTTTTGGAACAGAACTGATGGTGGCTCCCATTGTAGAAAAGATGGATTTGGCATTCCAATCTGCAAAAGTGGATGTATGGTTCCCTGAAGGTGAATGGTATGACTTCTTTTCAGAGAAAAAATATACAGGTGGTGTGAAGTTAAGTGTTTATAGAGACATTTCGACTATACCTGTGTTTGCAAAAAGTGGTGCAATCATTCCCTTGGTTGGTTCTGAGATAGATATGGGTGTTGATTTACCTGAAGTTGTAGATTGGTATGTATTCCCAGGCAAACAACATTCTTTTGAAATGATTGAAGATCAAAATGGTCAAAGATATAAAACAAGATTATCAATCGACTGGGAAATGGGGATGGTAGAGTTAACATTACAAGGAGATTCTAGTATCGTTCCAAGCAATAGAAAACATAGAATTCATTTTAAAGGAATGAGTGTGTCTATAATTGAATTGCCAAATAAGAATGATACAGCTAGATTTGAATGTAAAGATAATAAAACATTATCTTTAAATGATGAAGTTTTTAGACTACTAAAGACTGCTTCTCTTCCATATGAATTAAAAGATAGATTGTTAAATCAATTCATCAATGCCAAAAATTCTCATGAGTTAATGAATATCTTGCATCATCAGGATAAGGAATTGAGAGGGCGTTTGTTGGAAATGATATTTACTAGCGAAAACTAATTGAGACATTTCGTACACAATTTCTATTATTTAATTACTAATTATTTATTTTTTAATGTGTAACAGTTTTACATCTCTATGCCAAACTTGTATCTTAGTAATTACAAGTTTGGCATAGGGATGTTTTTGTTTACTGAAGAGGAAAGGATAAGTATGTTTCAAGTTTTGAAACATTTTTAAACTAAACAAGATCAAATTTTTAAAGGTGATTTTTCAACGTAATTTCCACTTGCCTGACCGAAGTGGAAGTTAGTCTGAAATGGATTTTTATGGTGGAATTAAGTATGAGATGTGTGATTTTTTCAGAAAATTTTCTAAAACAAACAGGATTTGTTTGACATTTATTTGAAAATTCTGTAAAATGAATTATTATATCGTTCAAGGAGAATATATATGGAAAAACAGAAAACATTTTTTGGACATCCTATGGGCTTGTCCACCCTCTTCTTTACAGAGATGTGGGAACGCTTTTCTTACTATGGGATGCGAGCTATCCTACTTTACTATATGTACTATAGTGTGCAAGATGGTGGGTTGGGGATGGATAAGACCACAGCTGCATCGGTTATGGCGATTTATGGCTCACTGGTATTTTTGTCCTCGGTTGTCGGTGGTTTTGTCAGTGACCGTATTTTAGGAAGTCGTAAGACTGTCTTTTATGGTGGGATTTTGATTATGCTAGGGCATATTGCTTTAGCAACACCTTTTGGACAAGTGGCTCTCTATCTTTCTATTGCCTTGATTATCTTTGGTACTGGATTTTTAAAACCCAATATATCAGATATGGTTGGGGGAATTTATGAGAAAGAGGATGATAGACGGGATGCAGGTTTTAGTATCTTTGTCTTTGGTATTAACTTAGGTGCCTTCGTTGCCCCTTATTTAGTAGGTTATCTAGGTCAGGAAGTCAATTTCCATCTAGGTTTCTCATTAGCTGCCATTGGGATGTTCTTTGGTCTGGTGAAGTATGTTTTAGATGGGAAGAAATATCTGCCTGAATCAAGTCTTTACCCTACTGATCCACTTTCACAGAAGGACCGGCAGACCTTGATTAAACGCTTGCTGCTTACACTTGTCATGGTTATTCTTGCGGTTATAGGTTTAGTCTTTACTCACCAGTTTAACGTGGATATGATTGTTAATATCTTTACAGTGATTGCGGTAATCATTCCAATCTACTATTTCTTCAAAATTTTATCTAGTCAGAAAATAACTGCTACTGAGAGATCCCGAGTATTTGCCTACATTCCTTTATTTATCGCTGGAGTACTCTTCTGGTCTATTGAGGAGCAGGGTTCTGTTGTTCTCGCTCTATTTGCGGATGAGCAAACTCGACTTTACTTTAATGTATTTGGGAATCAGATTCATTTCCCATCTAGTTTCTTCCAAAGTATCAATCCACTTTTCATTATGATTTATGTGCCGATTTTTGCATGGTTGTGGGGGAAAATGGGTAAAAAGCAACCGTCCTCTTCTAAGAAATTTGCTTACGGTTTATTAGCAGCAGGTTTATCCTTCTTGTGGATGATGTTACCAGGGATGCTCTTTGGGACAGATGTTAAGGTCAGTCCTTTCTGGTTGATTATGAGTTGGGCTATTGTGATTGTGGGGGAAATGTTGATTTCGCCTATTGGTTTATCAGTCACTACTAAGCTAGCACCAAAATCCTTCCAAGCACAAATGATGTCTATCTGGTTCTTAAGTAACGCTGCTGCCCAAGCTATCAATGCTCAAATTGTAAAATTTTATACAAGCGAAACTGAAGTGGCTTACTATGGAATTGTTGGAGGAATTACGATTGTATTCGGTATTATCTTACTCTTCTACGTTCCACGTATTGAAAAACTAATGTCTGGTATCAAATAGAGAAAAACTGGAATTTCTGTAGGGATTCTAAAAGTTAGATCAATTATTTATTCAAAGGATTTAGTTCGGTATTGTATAGGGCTAGGTCCTTTTAGTTTGATTAATACTCTTCAAAAATCAAATTCAAACCGCGTCAACGTCGCCTTGCCGTACTCAAGTACAGCCTG
>NZ_JUQO01000130.1 GCF_001074635.1 Streptococcus mitis | reverse complement strand
GTTGTAGATGAAACTGACGAAGTCAGCTCAAAACACTGTTTTGAGGTTGTAGATGAAACTGACGAAGTCAGTAACCATACCTACGGCAAGGCGACGTTGACGTGCTTTGAAGAGATTTTCGAATAGTATAAATTGGATTCTAATATATAAAACACAGATAGATGATACTTGGTATTTATCAAGTGCCATCTATCTGTGTTTTTATTTATGATTGATGTTTCTGCTATTTATTCTAAAATGTTTTTGCCTTCTTTAACCCGCCAATGATAATCCGATAAAATAATATCTTCAAGGGAGTAGCTAGCCTTCCAATCAAGATATTTTTTAGCTTTTGATGCATCTGCTAGGACGCTGGCTGGATCACCAGCACGGCGAGCAACAATTTCGTGTGGTATCTTTTGATTCAGTAATTCTTCAGCAGTTTTAAAGATTTCTTTGACGGTATAGCCTTTTTCAGTTCCTAAGTTAAAGATTTGAGAAGAACTGTTTTCTTGAAATAGGTAGTTCATTCCTTTAACATGAGCCTGTGCAAGGTCCAAGACATGAATGTAATCCCGAATACATGAACCATCACGTGTATCGTAGTCATCTCCAAATATTTTTAGGCTATCATTTTGTCCCAATGCGGTCTTGTTGATATTTGGAATGATATGAGTTGGATTTTTCACGCGCAGACCGTTTGAAGCATCCATTTCAGCCCCAGCTACATTAAAGTAACGGAAAATGACATATTTCCAATCGTAGCGATTGGCCATCCAGTAAATCATTCGTTCACCCATCAGTTTTGTTTCTGCATAAGGGTTGACAGGGTCGAGCAGGGTATCTTCAGTAGCTGGCTTGTCAATACAGTTATTACCATAGAGGGAAGCAGTCGAAGAGAACATGATTTTTTGAATGCCAACTTCAGATAGGACTTTGAGAACTTGGTTCATACCAGCAACATTGGCAGTGAAGTATTTACTTGGATTTTCAATACTTTCGCTCACAACAATCTCACCCGCACAATGGAGAACAGCATCAATCTGATTTTCTTCTAAGTAAGCTTTTAGGGCACTAGAATCATAAACATCTAGTTGTTTAAAGCTAGCACGACTATCTACAGCCGCTCGATTTCCTGTAGAGAGATTATCTAGAACATGTACCTGATAGCCAGCATTTAAAAGAGCTTTAACGGTATGGGAGCCAATGTAGCCAGCTCCACCTGTAACAAGAATTGTTTTGGTCATGATTTTTTCCTTTTCCTAGTTTTGTACTATTTTAAAGAAAGAAGAAGGCAAAGTCAACTATTTTCTGCAAATTTCATGAAAAACTGAACAAATATAGCATTGAATTGTTTTGTGTTTGGGAATTAATAGTTTGGTTGGTCTTGGAATAGTTCTTAGATTTCACCTCACATGCAAGAAAATACAAGCTTTTTCTAAGATAGAGCAGGACTAAGATACTAATTTAGAAATCCACCTTTCCGCTATCCTTCTCCTATAAAAAGTGGTAAAATGGATGAAAGAAAGAAGGAACTGAAATGACAACATTATTTTCAAAAATCAAAGACGTAACAGAACTTGCTGCGATCTCAGGTCATGAAGCACCTGTCCGTGCTTATCTTCGTGAAAAGTTGACACCGCATGTGGATGAAGTGGTGACAGATGGCTTGGGTGGTATTTTCGGGATTAAACATTCAGAAACTGCAGATGCACCGCGTGTCTTGGTCGCTTCTCACATGGATGAAGTTGGTTTTATGGTCAGCGAGATTAAGCCAGATGGTACCTTCCGTGTGGTTGAAATTGGTGGTTGGAATCCTATGGTAGTCAGCAGCCAACGTTTCAAACTCCTGACTCGTGATGGTCGTGAAATTCCAGTGATTTCAGGCTCTGTTCCTCCACATTTGACTCGTGGAAAGGGTGGACCAACCATGCCAGCCATTGCAGATATCGTCTTTGATGGCGGTTTTGCGGATAAGGCTGAGGCAGAAAGATTTGGCATCCGTCCTGGTGACACCATCGTACCAGATAGTTCTGCAATCTTAACAGCCAATGAAAAAAATATCATCTCAAAAGCTTGGGATAATCGCTATGGTGTTCTCATGGTTAGCGAGCTAGCTGAAGCCTTGTCAGGTCAAAAACTGGGAAATGAACTCTATCTTGGCTCTAATGTCCAAGAAGAAGTTGGTCTGCGTGGTGCTCATACTTCCACAACCAAGTTTGACCCAGAAGTCTTCCTCGCAGTTGACTGTTCACCAGCAGGTGATGTTTATGGTGGCCAAGGCAAGATTGGGGATGGAACCTTGATTCGTTTCTACGATCCAGGTCACTTGCTTCTCCCAGGTATGAAGGATTTCCTTTTGACAACGGCTGAAGAAGCTGGAATCAAGTACCAATACTACTGTGGTAAAGGCGGAACAGACGCTGGCGCAGCTCATCTGAAAAATGGTGGTGTCCCATCTACAACAATCGGTGTTTGCGCTCGTTATATCCATTCTCACCAAACCCTCTACGCTATGGATGACTTCTTAGAAGCTCAAGCTTTCTTGCAAGCCTTGGTGAAAAAATTGGATCGTTCAACGGTTGACTTGATTAAAAATTATTAAACTTAAGGAGGTGGTAGGGATGGTAGAACCAAACCTAGAAAGCCTTATAAAAGATCTTTACAATCATGCTCGCCATGATTTGAGTGAAGATTTAGTTGCTGCTCTCCTAGAGACTGCTAAAAAACTGCCTACTACAAATGAGCAATTGCTGGCAGTCCGTCTCTCAGGCCTGGTCAATCGTGAATTGCTCAAGAATCCTAGACATCCGGCACCTGAGTTGCTCAACTTGGCTCGCTTTATCAAAAGAGAAGAAGCCAAGTACAGAGGAACCGCAGCTTCTGCCCTTATGTATGGGCAACTCTTTAAAATGCTTTGATTCCATTGTGAATCAAAGCATTTTTCTATATGGTAGAAAAGCAATTCTTGGTTAGGAAAAGAAAAAAGCCATCCAATTAGGATAGCTTCTTGGTTCTTATACTCAATGAAAATCAAAGAGCAAACTAGGAAACTAGCCGCAGGCTGTAC
>NZ_JUQO01000129.1 GCF_001074635.1 Streptococcus mitis | reverse complement strand
TTGAGTACGGCAAGGCGACGTTGACGTGGTTTGAATTTGATTTTCGAAGAGTATCAATTCTTGGGAGACTTCTTGACTAAGTCTTGAGCCATAAATAAAAAAGAGCCGTGTGGCTCTTTTTTAGTAATCAGATTTTCTGTGCAAATTTTTTACTCAAGGCTTGTCCAAGCAAGGCACCCACTAGGGATCCGATGACAACACTTGCGATAAATAGAATGATAGTTCCAGGATTTGGCGCGACCATGATACGGTCGATATATTCTTGTGATTTTCCTCTTGCTAGAAGGGTTGCCATATAGGCTTTGGGCGCAATCCACATAAGCAAGATTGGACCTGTTGTGCTAAAGGCAAAGAGTATGAAAGAAAGGAAATTCTTAGTTTGGTCCTTGTATTTTCCGAGGTTGGCTACTGCATCTGCTAGCAGACCACAGATAATTCCAGGAAGGAAGGCACCGGCACCGTGTTTAGTTCCCAAGAAAAAGAGGGCGATGACAAGGCCGATAGTGGTAATGGCTCCAAAGCGCGGAATTTTTGTGACCAGAATCATATAGACGCTACCGCCGACAAGGGCAGTAAAGGCAGGCGCATAAAACATGTTTCCAGTTTGGTCAAAGAGATTGCCCAAAAGGACACCAATCCCCATGCAGAGGAAGTAAAGAACTGCAAAAAGCAGTGTAGTTAAGATAGATTTCTTCATGAATTGTCTCCTGATCATTTTTTCACAATTCTCATTGTATCACGGTTTGATGGGATTGTAAATGGGCACTAGAATTTTTTGAAAACGCTTGAAATATGATATAATAGTTTCATAGTTATTTTTAGGGGGGATATCATGGGTAGATTTTTAGACTTTGTCTTTAATCGTTTCTTTTTAGGGATGATTGCGACAGCCTTCTTTTGGCTATTAACTTTAGCAGGAGGGATTATCCTTGGTCTAGCGCCGGCTAGCGCCACCTTGATGAGCCTATATGCAGAACATGGTTATAGCTTTCGGGAATACAGTTTGAAGGAGGCTTGGTCTCTTTATAAGCAAAATTTCGTCTCAAGCAACCTGATTTTCTATAGCTTTCTAGGAGTGGATCTAGTTTTGGTCTATGGCCTGTATCTCTTGGTACAATTGCCTCATCAGACTATTATTCATTTGATTGCGACATTTTTGAATGTCCTAGTAGTTGCCCTGATCTTTTTGGCTTATACAGTATCTTTGAAATTACAAGTTTATTTTGATTTGTCCTATCGAAATAGCCTCAAACTATCCTTGATTGGCATCTTTATGAGTCTAGCAGCTGTGGCCAAGGTTCTTCTTGGGACAGTGCTACTTGTGGCAATTGGTTACTATATGCCTGCCCTACTTTTCTTTGTAGGAATTGGGATGTGGCATTTCTTTATCAGTGATATGTTGGAACCGGTCTATGAAAGTATCCATGAAAAATTGGCGACAAAGTAGGATGAAGCAGTTTTGGCTACATACGCTTCTAAGAACCTATAGTTCAGTTATGATGATTATTATTGCGAGTTTTGCAATCTTACTTTCTTACGCTGACTGGGATTCACGGGAAAAGGAAGCTCAAAGAGTAGCCCAGCGTGTAACTACTCGAACAGTCGAAGAGGTGGAATATTATTATCGCGAGTCAGCCCAGCTAGCGCAAGATTTAGTAGCCAATCAAGACAGGATACAAGGGGTTTATAAGTACTTTAGTCTATCAACATCTGAGTATTTTTATTGGCTGTTGGAGCATCAAGCAGCTTCGTCAACTTCTATTTCTCTGTATGAAAATATCGATGACCTGTATGTTCAGAATGACTATATAACGGGTGTTGCAATTGTCTTGCAGGACTTTAAAGAAGTTTATATTTCGAGCAGAAATGAGAGAGGTGGTCATACGGTACTTGCGGAAGACTTTAAACCAGAGGCCAATAGTTTTGGAGTGCCTATTTTAGACCCAGCGACGGATCAATCGATAGGGGTTGTTTATATCTCCTTGGATCCAGAAATCTTATACCATGCTGTGGACAATACCCGAGGTCATATCCCGATGGCTGTGACTGTGACATCGCCTTTTGATACGGAGATTTTTCATATTGGTGAGAGGGTCAATAGGGAGCATGAAAACTGGTTTGTCGGTGTGACCTCTCATGGCTATCAGGTTCAGGTGGCAGTTCCCAAAAACTTTGTTTTGCAAGGAACAGTGGCTAGCTCTGCTTTGATTGTGGGCTTGAGCCTTCTCTTTATTGTCATTCTCTATCTGACGTTGAGGAAAACCTTTGCTAATTATCAAAAGCAGGTAGTGGATTTGGTGGATTCTATCCAAGCTATTGCCCAAGGACAAGAAGGTCTTCGCATTGACACACTGGAAAAGGATCAGGAATTGCTTTTAATCGCAGAGACCACCAATGATATGTTGGATCGCTTGGAAAAGAATATCCATGATATTTATCAGCTAGAGCTTAGTCAAAAAGATGCCAATATGCGAGCCCTACAGGCGCAAATCAACCCTCACTTCATGTACAATACGCTGGAGTTCTTGCGCATGTATGCAGTTATGCAAAGTCAAGATGAGTTGGCAGATATCATTTATGAATTCAGTAGTCTCTTGCGTAACAATATTTCCGACGAAAGAGAGACCCTTCTCAAACAGGAATTAGAATTTTGCCGTAAATACAGCTATCTCTGCATGGTTCGCTATCCTAAATCTATTGCCTATGGTTTCAAGATAGACCCAGGGTTAGAGAATATGAAGATTCCTAAGTTTACCTTGCAACCGCTGGTAGAAAATTATTTCGCGCATGGTGTTGACCACAGACGGACAGATAATGTGATTAGCATCAAGGCACTTAAACAGGATGGGTTTGTGGAAATTTTGGTGGTCGATAATGGCCGTGGAATGTCAGTTGAAAAGCTGGCGAATCTCCGAGAAAAATTAAGTCAGAGACATTTTGAACACCAAGCCAGTTACAGTGATCAAAGGCAGTCTATCGGGATTGCCAATGTACATGAGCGTTTTGTGCTCTATTTTGGGGACCGTTATGCTATTACTATAGATTCTGCAGAGCAAGCAGGTGTTCAGTATCGTATTACAATTCAAGATGAGTAGAAAGGGAGAAAATGTATAAAGTATTATTAGTAGATGATGAGTACATGGTGACAGAAGGTCTGAAACGTTTGATTCCCTTTGATAAGTGGGATATGGAGGTCGTCGCAACAGCCAGTCATGCCGATGAAGCCCTAGAATATGTTCAGGAAAATCCTGTCGATGTGGTCATTTCCGATGTCAATATGCCCGATAAAACAGGGCTTGATATGATTCTGGAGATGAAAGAAATCTTACCAGATGCAGCCTATATCCTACTCTCAGGTTATCAGGAGTTTGATTATGTAAAAAGAGCAATGAACCTTAGTGTGGTGGACTATTTGGTCAAACCTGTTGATAAGGTAGAGTTGGGAAATCTGCTGGAGAAGATTGCAGGTCAGCTCGGCGAGAGAGGAAAGAAAAGTCAGACCCTCAGTCAAGATTTAGACGAGGCTGGATTTGTTAGTTATCTAGGAGGTAAGGAGAATTGGTGGATAGGCCTATCCAAGGAAAAACAAGGCTCTTTCACTATTCCCTACTATGTCTTGGGTCAAGACTGGCAGATTTTCATTTCTGATCAACCCCTAGATGGTTTAGTCGTTACTCCCTTTGAAGCTCCTTATCAAGAACACTTTGAACGCTGGAAGCTGAATGCTGAGAAAGCCCTCTTTTATGGCTCTGTAAATCTACAACAGTCTCAGAGTCTCTTTGCCTATTACGAACCGATTTATAGGGTTATCATTCAGGGAAATCTCAATCAAATCGTAGAAGAGTTAAATCTCTTGGAGAAGGTGGTTCTTGAAAATACACCGCGTGTTCCGATTACCAAACAGCTTTTTATCCAGTTTGTCATGGATGTCTTCCACTTGTTTGAACACCTCAAAGCTGATGATATGACGGACATTGTCAAAACGATTCATGCTATTCAATCCTTCGATGAATTGGTTCCTTATATCAAGGAAACTCTGACCCGATTCTTTGGACAATATCGGATGAATGAAAATGTGGTTAGTGTGCTGGAAGTCATTGGGCGTGATTATCAAAAAGAACTTTCCCTCAAGGATATCAGTAAGGATCTCTTTATCAATCCTGTCTATCTTGGGCAGTTGATTAAGCGAGAAACCAATTCGACCTTCGCAGAGCTTTTAAACAAACAACGCATTAAGGCTGCCCAACAACTTTTGCTTTCAACTAGTGACAGTATTGAAGATATTTGTTATGCTGTTGGTTACAGTAATGTTGGATATTTCTATAAAGTGTTCCGAAAATTGTGCGGAAAATCTCCAAAAGCCTACCGAAAACAGGTAGAAACGACACTATAATATTTGTATCCCTTTACAAAAAGTGCTATAATATCAATAATAACATCAGGAGGTTCTATCATGAAAAAGAAACCGATTTATCTATGGGTCTTGCTAATCTTGTCTGCCCTTATTTCAGCTACGTCTCTATTTGAACTTTTGAAGCCCTTACCTAGCAAAGAAGTCCTTCGTGCTGCTCAAAAACAAGTTGCAGGGGTCAGTGCTCAGCAGGTAGAAGATAGCATTAATTATAGCTATAGAGTAGCAGAAGCATCTCATTCTATTTTTAATGTTGCCTTGATTGTGCTGTCTGCTATTTTAGTTGCAGTAGCGATTGTCTTCCTTGTTCGTAAGAATTTGCAATATGCAAACTATACTTATGTTGGCTATGTTTTGTTAGCTATTATTGGTTCAATTTATACCTATGTGACTTTGCAAGACGCTGTGCAGTTGCTTCAAGATGAGACCATGCGTTTGACAATGAGTATTGGTTCAAAAGCTGTTAGCATTTTCTATATCGTTATCAATGTTCTTTTCCTAGCCCTTGTTTTCTATAAGATTTGGCGTCAACAGAAAGCCTTGGCAGAAGAAGAGGAAACAGAAGATCTTGCCTAAGTATTGACAAAAAAGAACTATCAAGATACAATCTTGGTAGTTCTTTTTCGATTAAAAATAAAATCATGGAGGTACATATGAAGATAATTTCTTTAGTTTATATTAGTCTGAGTGGCAATACTGAAAGTTTTGTGACACGCTTGAAAGACTATCTCTTGTCCCAGTACGAGGGGATTGAGGTTCAAAAGATTCATATCAAGGATTTGGTCAAAGAAGGCCAAGATTTCTATGAAATGGACCATCCCTATGTTGCTTTTTTGCCGACTTACCTAGAAGGTGGGAATGGCGTGGATAACGGAGATGTCGAGATTTTGACAACACCAGTGGGGGATTTTATCGCCTATGGTGATAATGCTAGTAAGTGTTTTGGCGTAGTTGGTTCAGGAAATCGTAACTTTAATAACCAATACTGCCTGACAGCCAAGCAATACAGTCAACGTTTTGGTTTCCCTGTATTGGCTGACTTTGAAATGCGAGGCATGCTGGAAGATATCAAACGTGTCGCAGCTATTATCGCAGATTTGTATGAGTTGGAAAGGGAGAATTAATACTCAATATAAGAGGTGGTTGAAGTTGTTCAACTGCTTTTTGAGTATAAACAGTCTTTGAGAACGTAAAAAAGCATAAGTTCAGGTCTTCAAAACCTTGTTCTTATGCTTTTTATCATAGAAATATTTACTGAATTTTCTCTTGAAATGAAACCTTATACTCAATGAAAATCAAAGAGCAAACTAGGAAACTAGCCGCAGGCTGTAC
>NZ_JUQO01000128.1 GCF_001074635.1 Streptococcus mitis | reverse complement strand
TTCACAAATTTCTTTTGAATCATCAGTAGATCCATCGTTAACTAATATTACCTCGATATCAGTATATGTTTGCTGTTGAATACTTTCTAGACACTCTTCTAAATATTCTTCTACATTATAAACTGGTACAATAACGCTAATCATAATATAATTTCTTTCTTATTTACTATTATTCTTCTACCTCTACTTCTTTAATACCATTTTTTAACTTCCAAAGAAAATGATAGATTGGAAAAATAACCGAATTATAATATTTAGGGCATATATTATAAAGCTTAATAAACCGTGTATTTCTAGCTAATTCAGGATTTTTCTTTGTTAAGTTTACATACTCTGCTAATTTCTGATTATAGTAATTTGCGTATGGATTACCTCTTTTGATATCATTCTGATAATGCTCTGTTGCTTTATGTACTAAGAAACTCCCAATATAAGGAAGAAGTTCCTCCCTATCAGTATACAACTCAACTAATTTATCACAAACTGTAAATACATCTAATTTTTTTGGACTAAAATCTTGGTGCATCGTACTAGATTGATGTTGTCGATAATAATAACCCACATAATCAATTTTAATGATTTTTCGAATATATTTTAACATTCCAATACCACAATAAATATCTTCATAAATCAAACCTTCTGGATAAGGAACCGCTTCAACAATTTCTCTTCTATAGAGTTTAGTAACTGGATTAACACTTAAAACATGATTCGGAAAGATTTTTACTGCTTCATTTGAATTCCCTTCAAATAGAATCGTTGTTTCTTTAGAATTTTCAACAAGAAAATCTTTTTTAGATACAGTAAAGTTACTTTCAACAATATCTACTTCTTCAGTCATATATTGCATTAACTTTTCTAAATAATTTTTCTGAATGATATCATCGCTATCTACAAATGCAATAAACTCCCCTTTTGAAGCTGCTACACCAACGTTTCTTGCCACACTTTGTCCTTGATTTTTCTGATTAATTAAAAGAAAACGACTATCCTCTTCACAATATCGTTTACAAATTGTTTTAGAGTTATCTGTAGATCCATCATTCACTAATACGACCTCGATATCTGTGTAACTTTGATATTGAATACTATTAAGGCATTCTTCTAAATATCTTTCAACATTGTATACTGGAATAATTACACTAATCATAACTCATTTCCTTTCAACTCATTATTTAGCATCATTCAAACTATTTTTATACAATTCTTTTAACTGTTTAAAATTTTCATCAATACTAAATCGTTGTAACTCTTCTCCTAAAGGTCTTTCATTCGATACAACAGGTATATGTTCAATGTATTTCTTCCATTGTTCTTTTTCTAAGGGCATTGCGGTACAAAGTTGCTCCACTATTTGAGTAGTTGTATCAATGGTTTCATTCATAATAACATTTAGCCCAGCACACTGTGCTTCAACTAATACCATTGGGAAACCTTCATATAGAGATGGAAAAGCAAATATATCAAATGCTGAATAAAACTTATAAATATCCGTTCTATGACCTGCAAAGATAATATTCTTAAATTCTTTACTTTTTTTCTCTAAGTCCATACGGTCAGGACCTTCTCCGACAAACAAAAAAGTAACTTCAGGTAACTCTTTAGCAATTTCAATTAAAAATTTTTGATTTTTGAATGAGTTTAATATTCCTATCATACCTACTACTTTTTGATTTTCTGGAATTTGAAACTCTTTTCGTATTTCTTCTCGATAAATAGCAGAAAATTTAAACTTTTCTATTTGAATAGCATTCGGAATAATTTGAAAAGATTGCTTTCCAAAAATTTTCTCTCCTGCTAATTGCCCACAAGAAATTCGATGCGTTGCATTTTTTAATGCTAATAAAACGAATAATCGATTACGTAAGCTTTTTATCCAAGTATCAGAAAACTGACTACTATGATTGTGATAAATTCTAACTGGGACACCATTCTTTTTTGCGTAATAATTATGGATAAACGCCGTAATTGGATTATCCACATGTAAAATATCAATTGTTTGATTTTTATAAAACTCTCTACATTTTCGAAAATAATCTAATACTTTAGATATCTTTAATTCAGGAAATACAATCCGCTCAATTCCAATTTCGTCTAAGTATTGATTAAAAGGAAAATGAGCATCTCCATTTGATTCAGCAACCATATATTCAAATTCTTCATCATCTACTTGAATATGATTTTTGATAAAACTTTGAACTCCAGTTACACTTCCATCAACTGCTCCTAAAACATGCATCACGCGATATTTCATCCACTCACCTCTACACTTCTTCTCGTAACCTTCTCTTATAAATCCATTTTCTAAACTGATTTGGTAAGATCCGAATCACATTTCTAAGAAAAACATTTCTAACAAATTCAAGCAAATGAATATCTCCTCTACGATAAAAATCTAATTGAAGAATAAAATCTGTCTTTACATACAATAATCCGCCTCTTCGCAAATAACTAGAATCATTAGTTTGCATAACGACTAAGGGTTCTTGAATATTATAAAAATCTTTAGTTGGATGATCATGTAATAATCTCATCGTTAAATCATAATCTTCTAAATAACGAAATTCACGATAATTACCAGACTTTAGAATATACTCTTTTTTCATCATAGTAGAAGGATTATTAAAGGGATTTCTCATTTTCGAATATTGACGAATTTCTGCAGTCGTTTCAGGTACTTTCTTTAATGCGGTAAACTCTGTATTCTTCTCTAAAATGTTGGAACCTACCATAATTAGATTAGGATTTTCTTCGAATAATTTTAGTTGTTTTTCAAATCTTGTAGCTATACAGTAATCGTCACTATCCATTCTAGCAATCAATTCTGTTTGACATTGATTAACTCCAAAGAGAGAAGCTGGTCCCGAGCCTAAGTTTTCAGCTAAATGGAAAACCTTTAAAATCGGGATTTCTCTCTGCAACTTTTCGATTTCTCTATCTAACTCTTCTGTCAATTCTCCATCACAAACTAAAATGATTTCTGTAGGTTTGACAGTCTGTTGATATGAACTGATTAAACTTTTTCTTAAATTTCTCGGGATTTCTTTTTTATATACTGTTGTCAAAACTGAAAATTTCACTGTTATACCTCACTTTAATTACCAGTAAGCCAATCTGTAATAATTGTTCGATAAGGAACAATCTGGTACCACTCTGGTTTATAATATACAAGTACTAAAAAGTTTAAAAAATAAGCCAAAAGAATGAAATAAAAGAGAATCCATCTTAATTTTTTCTCCTCAATTTTATATAGTACCATCGGAATATATAAAGTTACTATAGGAGAAAAATAATAGGCAAATCTTTCTAGTAACGCTGTTTGTAATGACATCATAGTGAGCAATAGATAGACAAAGAATAAGGTTCTAATATATTGTTCAGATTTTGATAATGGTTGCTTTTTCATAACCATTTCACCTATAATAAATACTAACCCGTATAAAATTGTTAGTAATATTGGCGCCCATTTATTACTTTCTAAAAACCAAGATGTTGCTAGATAAGAAGTATATTGAGGAAAGAGGGAAATGAAGACCATTGCCAATTGTTTTGTGAAGGGGAAAATAATAAGAAATACAAGAAAAATGCCCTTGTATATTTTTTTATTCAATAATATTTTTTTGAAAGGGAAATACAAGAGACAAACTATCCCAGATATATGAAAGAGCGGTGCTAGCAGGATAAATACTGTAGCTAAAATTTTCTTATTCCTTAGTAAATAATGGATTCCTAAAAAACTCACTGCTATTGCTATACCTTGTCTGATGTTAGATAAAGAGTAGAAAAACATTCCCAAAGAACTAAAGTAAATAATGAAGCTGATGTAAGCATTTTTAGAATTTTTTGAAATGACAAAAAACCAACTGAATAAGGTCATAAATGCAAATACGAATAAGAGGAATGGATATTGATCACTGAAGTTTCTTAGAAAAATATTGAACAGTAAGTACCCAATTTCAAATCGAGAACTAAATAAATGTGATAAATCTGGAAGCTGAATATTATTTGACTCAAAAATACTGATATAGGTCCCTAAATCTCCTCCTACGCTAGAAGTACGGAAACCTGCAGTGATTAAAAAGAAGAAGAAAGTCGGAAGAACAAGAAATCTCAATTCTTGTTCTTTATCCTCATATTTTAATAAAAAAAAGGCGAGGAAAGAGATATAAACAAACATTAAAAGATAGATTGCCATTTTTTTCTTCCCTCACTTTTTTAATAATAGTAATAGTAGGAGTCTTTATGTGAATTTATTTTATTCATTACAAGACCGAGTAGTTTTGCTCCGACATTATCTAATCTACGTCTTGATTCAATAACTTGTCGACGCTTTGTTTTCTTTATATCAACCACCAGAAGGGTAGCATCTGCAATACTCGCTAAGATTTGAGCATCGGTAGCTGCAAGTAAAGGTGGAGTGTCAATAATGACATAGTCATAAAAATCTCCAAATGCTTTTAGGGTCTGCTCCATAGAAACACTGGCTAGCATCTCAGCTGGATTAGGCGGAACAGGTCCTGAGGTCAGTACATCTAAATTCACATCATTTATTGTCAAATGATTGATGGAATCTACACCGGTTTTTTTTAATAAAAAGGTACTTAATCCCTCAGTATTATTTAGTTCTGTTAGTTTATGCTGGGTTGGTTTGCGCATATCTGCGTCTATGATAATCACTTTTTTCCCTTGTTGAGCCAAAGAGGCAGCTAGATTAATACTTACTTCACTCTTTCCTTCGTTGGGACTGGTACTTGTTATTACGATCAGTTTGATATTTTTTCCGAATTCTGAGAACTGAAGATTACTCCTTAAAGTTCTAAAGGATTCAGCTACAAGCGATTTACTATTATGGATAACTTCAATATGCAAGTCACTAACCTCTTTTCTTTTTCTCTATAGTTGGAATCATGCCAAGGACAGGGATCCCAACTAACTCTTCTAAATCTTCGTAAGAATCAATCGAGTCACTTAAAATATACTTAATGAAAACAATATTAAATCCTGCGAAAGAAAAAACAACGATAGCTATAAGAAGATTTTTCCATAAAATCGGATATACTGGATTGTTACTTCCTAAAGCTTCCGTAACAACTGATAAATTATCACGTCCTAATCGATCTGCTGTAAATTTTTTGTATTGGGTTACATACTCTTTTATATAACGTTCTGCTAAATCTCTATCTAGCGCTCTTACTGTCACTGTGACCAACTGAGAACCTGTGTCATTTGTTAATTTAACTGATTTAATTTTAGCAATTTCATCCGGAGACAACCCTAATGCTTTATTGGTATCTTCTTTTACAGGGGGAAGCTCTGCTATTTCTAAATAGGTTTTAGCCTGTCTTTGAAAGAGATTTATCGCTTCAATCGCTTGTGAATCATTATTTTGACCGTTTGTTTGGTCAGACGTATTTTTCATAATGAGTTTGGATTGAAGACTATAAACAGGTGAGATGATAAAAACAGTATATAATCCAACTGCTGTAGTTCCTATTAAGGTAAATAGGATTAAAAATAGCAGTTTGCTTTTTATTAAAGAGAAAATCCTATTAATATTTTTATTAAACATATTCATTTTTATAATTCATTCCTTTACTTATTTTCCCTATCTGAATCACCTAAAACCATGTCCATTAAAAATAACTTTGATTGTTTTTAACAGAACGATGAAATCTAATTTTGCGCTTTCGTGTTGTATATAGTAGATATCATATCCTAATTTTTCTTTTGGAGACAAATCATATCCACCATTAACTTGGGCCCATCCGGTAATTCCAGGTCGAACCTCTAAACGGTCATTAAAATTAGGGATTTCTTTCAAAAATTCTTTTATAAACTCTGGTCTCTCTGGCCTCGGTCCAATAAAGGACATCTCACCTCTAATAATATTAATGATTTGAGGGAGTTCATCAATTCGAGTTCTGCGTATAAAACGACCAACTTTCGTAATCCGTTGATCATTCTTACTCGCCCATTGATGTCCATTTTTCTCTGCGTCTATATACATGGAACGGAGTTTATAAATCATAAATTTTTGTCCATTAATACCAACACGTTCTTGTATGTATATAGGATTACCACTTGATTCTAAAACAATAAAAATGCAAGCTATCAAACAGATAGGAATTATAATAACCAACAATAATATAGAAGTAAGTAATTCTAGACCTCTTTTAACTTTCTTATACATAAAACTCTTTCTCCTGAACAAAATACACCTGCATATATATGCAGGTGTATTTACGCTCGTTTGCATATATATATATATATATATATCAACTAAAGTTTCACAAAAACAAAATTATTGAAAATATGTATATTACGTTTTTGGGTTAATCTAATATAACATAAAATGAAAAAATTTTCAAATTAAAAACGAAGGCAATACTTACATTTAACAGCTCTTTAGATGATTTTGTTCGATATGATAGATTGAGGATTTACCATAAATAACTCTTGTGCTTTTTTCTCCCCATACTGTTGCTTAATCAATGTAAATGCTTGCTTCATATATGGAGGTCTAGAGGTTAGATTATGCATATCACTAGCCACACAATGAACTAGATTATGGGATAGAAAATACTGAGCTCTTTTTTTAAATAAGCGATATTTATCTCTAAATAATCTAGGCTTAAGAACACTGGAGCTATTTATTTGAGTATAACATCCCATATCTATCAGTTCTTTAACTCGTTTTTCATTACTTTCTAGTTCGGCATAGCGTTCAATATGGGCAATGACAGGCTTTATTCCTAACAATAAAATCTTGCTTAAAGCGTTACGAATTTCCCAATAGGGTGTCCGAGAACTGAATTCGATTAAAGCATATTGTGTATCATTTAAGGTAGGAATCTGTTTGCTTTCCAGCTTTTCAAGGGCGTCTTCGCTGTAATAGATTTCTGCACCATACAGAATAGTTAAATCGGGTAATTCTTGCTGTGCAAGTGCTTGAATCTCTTTGAAGTTTTCCATTATGACCTCTTCTGGGGTTTCAAACATATTTTTACGACGATGTGAAGTGGATACAATCGTCCGAACTCCTTGCGAAAACGCTTCTTGCAATAAGGCAAGACTTTCTTCTCTAGTTCTTGGGCCATCATCTACGCCAAATACAATATGTGAATGGATATCAATCATGTTGTCTTATCGTCCTTCCATAACATCTTTGATGGCTGTTTTTGTGGAATCCAAACTACTCGGACTAACTTCCATCATATAGAGGTTGCTATCTGGCATGGCATAGGATGGTAAATCCATACGACCAGTCCCCTTCAAATTTTGTGAATTGATTTGATAGGAACCCCTACTTTCCAAATGTGCATTAATCTGATTAATCATTTCATCCATCGGCATATTGGTTTGTAGAGAATCTTGAATCTTATTTATAATATCCTTGTAATTTGCAAGAGATTCTACGGATATTATTTTTTTAAGAATAGCAGTGATTACTTTTTGCTGATTTCGACCACGATCACGATCTCCATCAGATAATGAGTATCGTTCTCTTACAAATGCCAAAGCTTGATTAGCATCAAGGTGAATATTTCCAATTTGGAAATGATTTGAACCTGCACTAAATTCCTGATCATTATAAATATCAACCCCACCTAAAGTATCTATTATTTTGAGAAATGAAGTGAAATTTAATCTCACATAATAGTTAATATTAACATCATATAAATTTTCTAAAGAATGGATTGAAGCATCTATTCCATAAATACCAGCATGAGTCAGCTTATCCTTTTGATTTTGACCACCATCTGCGATAGGAACATAAGCATCACGTGGGGTATTGGTTAACAGAATCTTTTTACTATCGCGATTAACAGTTAAAATAATATTGACGTCAGAACGAGATACAGAATTAATAGGTCCGTAAGTATCTATTCCACTAATATAGATATTAAAACTATTTCCACTAGATTGTTTAGGCCGTGCTACTGTTTTGCTGAATTCTTTTGTATATATTTTTTTAATTTTAGAGCCATAATCAGGATATTCAGATTCAATAATATTTTCAAAGACACTATTTAAAACAATTGCTTCTGCCTCTCCTGATACCAACTTCTTGTATGCTGCCAAATAGGAGCTAGTTTCCTCAATTTTCAAATCTCGTTGCTCCGTGGATTTTATATCATCCATTAATTCCATAATATTTTCATTATCGGTAGCAGTTGGTGCCTCAACACTTGTTACTTGGTTGATATTGTTTATGGAACTAGTGTCCAAAACCGCAACGCTCATGGTGTATTTAGAATAATTTGCAGTTGAACTTAAACGACTAGAAAAACCAATAAATTGTTGCAATGTAAAAAGGAGACATCCATTAATCAGAATACCAAGTAGTAAAATAAAAATAGTGACATTCTGTGCTTTCTTACGATAAATAAGGAAAGCAGTGATAATAGCAACGACTATCAATAGAATGGCTAAAAAAATATTGAGATGATAAAAGCCTAATAAATGGTACTTAAACAATACAAATAACAGAAAAGAGATTATCAGTATATAAAGTGAGAGCAAGGCCCAACTAATATTTTTTTTAAATTTTCTATGCTTTTTCTTCTTTGAATAGCGACCCATTTTTACCTCTGAAATCTAAATTTTTCTTACCTTTATTATACTCCAATTTGGAATCAAATACAATTAGTATAAGGTTTTAAAGCTCAAATAATTATTTGGTTAGTTTTAATAGTCATTCAATGAAGTAATATTTTTTATACTTAATAAGAAATAGAGTATCTCAAACTTTCATAAAACAAGGAAGCTTTCAGCAAAATTCATCGGAAATATACTATTCTAGACAAATAACTGTCAAAATCTTTCAGAATAAAACAATCCTAACTATCGAATAGATCGCTTGCATGAAAATAAATGCCATCACAACCTTCTAAGCCATTGAAAGCTTTAAATTTTAATTTTTGAAGGATTCTAAAAATCGAATAGCCCCATCACAATCATTTTTGAGTGATTAACGATTTAGCAATACTGTCGTTTGTCTTTTATAGTAGATTGAAATAGAATATGAGCAAATCGAGTAGGGAATTCAAATCAAATGTCTAACAAAGCTTTAGAAGTCATGTTGTACTATTCTAACTTCAAAACACTATAAATAAAAAGGAATCGCCCAAAGCAATCCCTTTCTGATTTTTTGATCAGAAATTAGTATGATAAACCAAGAATCTAGCCTCTGAAATATCAACTATTCAAAAACCACACAGTGTTTCTTTCAACAAGGATTTTCACCCTTCTTTTCGTTGTAGCAACACTACACACTCAGCGGTTCGGACTTACCGTATCATTTCATCGTTTTCCCTCCTCATTCTACGAGTCCTATCCCATGGGCGGTGCATCTACTTCTACTTCGCTGACGCCTTAACTCGTACAAGCAGTGATACCGCCTCAACATGATGTGTCTGCGGGATTCAAAAGGTTTGGGGGAACCTTTTGAGGATTAACTTCGTTTCACTAACAAGCTTACACATTCGACATGTGGTAATATTCTACTTTTATACTAATAAACAAAAGGCAGTAAAAATCATTTTAGAATGATACTGTGGAACGGAAAGATTTTCGCCACTTCCAAAAGAAACGATATTCATCACTCCACTTTAAATTATAATAGAAAATTCTCTAACATAGATCATCTAATTAGCAAATCGTTACTTTCAATAATGGATATCCTGATCTAAATTTTAAAATGTTGTTTCCTTACTAATTCTACTACTAGCCAATATAGTGTAAATTAAATAACCAATAAAAATGATAATAAAAATAACATAGCAGCCAGTCTTACAACTTACTACTTTTCATATGATAATTTACAAATGTCTTTCCAGCCACTCGATCTTTTTAAAATCCTTATTGTTATTGTGATCATTTCGATAAGAATCTTGGGAAGAAGCCTTGTAAATACTTAAAAACTGTTCTAGATTTGGAATGCGAAAAGTGATGTTTTCGAGATGAATCAACTCTATATCCGATTCCGAAACTCCTGCAAAATCAGGTAAAGAATCGATACTTCCGAATTCAACACTCAGACCATCTTTTTTGAATTCATGCTCATGAATATCTATTAAGACGTAGCCTAAGTGTTTCATCACTTTCATTATCTTGTCCCAGTCATAAATTCTGAGATGATCAGGTGCTTCCCAACCTCTAGGATCACCAGGCACATGAATATCAATGTCAGACGGCCCCCATTCTTCATTTGAACGGTATTCAAAACCCAAGGACCCCATGAGCGTCGGTGTGATTCCGATTTGGTTTAAATGAGAACAAATTGTTCGAAATTCATCAAATAGAGAATTCATTCCTCCTCCAATCGTTGATATAGAACTTAATTTCGTTGTGAATAATAAACTAATTTTTATCTTTTACTCTTTCGGTTTTGAAAATACTTCTACTCGCTGAGCTAGAACTTTGATTTCTACAGGTAGGTTATCCGATTTATCGCCATCAACATCTGACTCCAATTCACTATCTGAAGAAATCTTAATATTACGTGCTCTGATATACTCGATATTGTCATTTGAGACAACATCTCCTTTTAGTAAATCAGGAATAACGGATAATTTGGAGAATAGAGACGCATCTTTCAGAATCAAAATGTTGGCATAGCCATCCTTGTTTTCTTCAAAGATTTTCTTATCAGCGAAGTAATTTGTCAAGAGAACCAAAACATGACTAGCTTCACCAACATAATTTCCATTTTCTGTCTCAACCTTAATGTTAAAGACCTGATCCGTCATGACAGACTTCATAGTATTTACAGCATAGGCAAGAATACCAAATTTTGTCTTATCTTCAATTTCAACATTGTGAATCGCTTCTGGCAGAGAACCGATACTAAAGATATAACCAAAATAATTGTCATTCGCTTTTCCGATATCAATCTTATTGGTTAAGTTGAAATCCAGTTCATCAATCGCGCCATCGATGTCTTGATTGATTTCCAACAGTTTTGTAATGAGGTTACCCGTACCGCCTGGGATAATCCCTAGCTTAGGAATGTAGTCTCTCTCAGCAATACCCGAAATAACTTCATTGACAGTCCCATCTCCACCAAACACAACCACTACATTGTACTGCTCAAGAGAAGCTTCTTCAGCAAAATGTGTTGCATCCAAAGCTTTTTCAGTAATTTTGGTTTCTACGTGCTCAAAATATTCTTTTGCTTTATTCTCCAGCTTTTCTTTGTAATCCAAGGCCTTTTCCCCACCAGAGGTAGGATTGATAATTACCATTGCTTTTTTCATTAATTTTCTCCTTAATCTTCGTTAGAAATCTTTATATTTCATTATATGAAACTAAATGTACCCCTATTATACAATGAAAATACAGAAAAGAGAAATCTGACGTACTAGAGATTAATATGATTTTATTCTATTTTCCCATCGCATAACTACATCCTTTAAGGGTTTATCCAAGTAAGAATAAGCCTTATCCTTTATCCAATTAGGAATGCCGTAAGCTGCCTCTGCTATGCTACCAGTGATTGCTGCGAGTGTATCACTGTCGCCACCAAGTGAGATGGCATTTCTTATCGCATCTTCGAAGTCTCTACTTTCAAGAAAGGCAATAATGGCTTGAGGGACAGTTTCCTGACATGTTTCGTTAAAACGATAGTTAGGACGGATTTCATCTAAAGTTTGAGATAGATTGTAGCCGTATGTCTTCTCTATATAATCCTTAATCCGTCTTTTACACTCTGTAGGATTATCATTAATTGGTTGCTCGTATTCTCTACAATAACTACCAAAGTAAAAACGACACAGAAAGATGGCATCAGCTGTAGCCATAGCACCTTTGACACCTTCTAGATGATTATGAGTTACCTCTGCAGAAAGACTCGCAAGTCCTCTAGATGATGGCCACGTACCAGTTCTCTCATAGACATCACAGTCCATGACCCAAGCACATGGAGAAACACGCATAGCTGATCCATTCCCAAAGCTATTATAAGGCTCACGATTATCGCTGTTTAGCCATGCATTAAACCGAGCACCGTAATCAGCATTCGGATACATTCTGCCATATTTCTTCATCGCGTCAATGAAGTCGACTTTTTGTCCCCCATTCATAATCGCTTCTGCGACAGCACAGGTCATAACCGTGTCATCAGTGAAAAAGCAGTCCTTACGAAATAAAGGAAAGTCCTTTGTTTTGATATTGTTCCATTCGTAAACAGAACCGACAATATCTCCAATAATTGCTCCGAGCATAAGATTCCTCCTTGTGAACTATTGATTTAGACTGATTTTTCTATTTCCCATACTCGTTTATTTTATCAGCATATTCAGTCAAAAGATTCTTTGAATAAATTTTTTCAGCTTTTGAATTTCTAACTTCTTTCCAAAGAATAGAAGCTACTTTTAACTTGTTTGAGTAGTTAAGACTATTTTCGTCTGCACAGAAATCCTTTAAAAATTGATTCCATTGACAAACCGAATGATCATACTTGGCATAATCTGAATTTCCATAATAAACTTTTAGCATATCTTGGATTGTAAAACTCAAATCATTTTCTCTTTTTACTTTTCTCCAAGCAGTCGCCATATCAGCAGTAAATTTAAAGGGTGAAACATCTGTTAAAGTTGAGAAATATTCTCTAAAGTGAGTGTTAAAGGAGAATCCACATTCAAGTAAGGGCGTATCTAAGGCAATAGCTTCCACTCGTTTCTTTTTCCTTTTTATTGATGATTTTTTAATCAAATTACCCTTAAAGTACTGCTCAATAATATGATTGAGTTCTTGTTTGGTACCTCTATATTCAAGTTCTAATAACTTGCATATTTGTGAAAGTTCATCACGATACCAATAATATTTATTAAACTCATCAAACGAAGTGATTTTATCAAATTCTGGTCTGTTCTCTATCAATATTTTAGCTCCACAAAAAAATTTAGGTTTTCATCTTAAAATAATGGAGTTTTAGTTTCTTTATTTTGAGCATTAGCTCCGTTTCACTAACAAACTCACACACTCGACGTGCGTTGTTTTCTTTATTTGTACACTTTTTTTCGTCATCGGTTACGGTATTAAAACACAATTTATCATTTTCTATTTTAGCATTCTTCCTTTTAGATTTGTAAGATTTTGCATCTTTAGTCGAAGAATCTCCCGTTTTAAAAATTATAGTCAACATTGCTGGATCAATTTCTCCATCAGAATTTATTCCGCCTACTATGATTTTTTCAACGATACTTTCAAAAATGTCCTTGTCAAACTCAGTCAAAGTCTTTTGTGAAGTTAAAATTTCTTTAAAATTCTCTAATCTACTTTTTATATCAACTTCTGATTTTAAAGTTACTTCTAAGTTTACTTTTTCTTCTAAAAGTTTTTCTTTCTCAATTTGTATTTGATTGAATTTATCTTCATATACAGAATCACTTATTTTTCCATCAAGATTCATTGAAACTAATTTTTCTTCTTTTTTGTACAACGAATTTAATTTACTAACTATCTTATTCAACTCCACTTTTAAAGTATCATCAGTAAGCTCTTCTTTTATAATTTCAAGAAAGTCTTCAGTTAGGTTATTATTTTCATAAAACAACTGTTGGTAGCTCTGTAAAAAAGCATTTTCTATTGCTTTTTCCTCTATTCCTTTACTATGAGTGCAATACTTTTTACCTCTCTTTATAGATGTTGTACAGTGCCAAATAATCTTTTTGTACTCTGAACTAGAGTGCCAACTTCTTCTAGACAGAACAGTACCACAAAAACCACATTCCAATTTACTGCTAAAAGGGTACATTCTTGAATATCTTTCTCGTTTACCTTTTGTATTTGCTATGGTTTTTTTGTTTCCTGATCTCCGTAATCTAATTTCTTGCGCCTGTGTAAAAATTTCTGGACTAATTATTGCATCATGATTATTTTTAATGTAGTATTTATCTTCTTCACCGAAATTTATTAAACGTCTCTTACTAATGGGGTCAACAGTGAAAGTTTTTCCCATTAGAATATCACCTTTATACTTCTCGTTTTTAATAATTCCTAAAACTGTTGTATCTTGCCAGTGATCAAGACCTCTCGGAGTTTTATAACCTAGTTCATCAAGTTCTCTAGCTATTGCCCTACCCCCAATTCCATCAATGTATCGTTCAAAAATATAACGTACTATCTTGGCTTCTTTTTCATTTATTGATATTGACTTTGTATCTTGATTATAGTCATAACCAAGACAACCTTGAAAACCAATAAGTTCTCCACGTTGCATCTTCATTTTTAAACCTTTTTTAACATGAGCAGATGTGTTTTCAACTTCCTGTTGAGCCACTGAACTTAATATCGTTAATAGTAGCTCACCATCCATAGTTAAAGTATCAATATTTTCTTCTTCGAAAAATACACCAATTTGTTTATCTTTGAGCAAACGAACATATTTGAGAGTATCTAATGTATTTCTAGCAAATCGAGCAATAGCTTTAGTAATGATATAGTCTATTTTTCCATCAAGGCAATCTGAAATCAATCTTTGAAAATCTTGTCTTTTTCCAACTTGAGTTCCCGATATACCTTCATCAGCATAAATATCAACTAAATTCCAATCTTTATGCTGTGATATATATTCCCGATAATGTCGAACTTGAGAATCATAGCTATTCTTTTGGTCATCACTATCAGAACTAACACGACAATAGGCTGCCACTCTTCTTAATAGAGAACCATTACTATCATTTCTTCTCGTTACTAAAGGGTTTGCTTTTATGATTTCAACATTATTTGTCATGACTTAACCTCCTATTATTCTGCCTTTATTTTACCGCAACCAATAGAAAAGGTCAGCTAATTTATGTACATTTTACGTAGTTTCAGCTTTATTTTATCATATTCTTTTTCACTAATAAGTTTTTTTAGGAATAATAGATTTAACATCTCTAGCTCTACTACATAATTTTCTAAACTTGATTTCAAAAAATCACTTCCTTTTGATTTTTATTATTTACCTCCATGGCATGACTGATGAAGTCATCATAAGAATTTCACTTGCTGCTCTTTTACGGTGGCAGCCTGAACGGTCAGAAGTATCATTGTATATCATTTGTATCATGGCATATAAAGTATCGCTCTATTTTATTGATGGTTTTAATGTCGCTCTTATCATGGCGAGCCATTCAAAACTGCTCCACAAATGAGGAAAGTACCATTTTGGACTATTCAATTGTCAATGTGCTTTCTTAACCTACTACTTTTTGGAGTAATGGTCTTCTTTATTATCCACTCGACCTACAAGGTAATCTAAACTTACATTATAAAAATCTGCAAGTTTGATAAGGTCATCTATAGAGATTAACCTGGTACCTGATTCCATTTTAGAATACGCTGATCTTGTACAATTTAAGATTGTTTTTGCAACATATTCTTGTGTCAAATCATCATCTTCACGTAAATCTCTAATCCTTTTCAACATCAAATGTCTCCTAAAACAAGTATAATATAGTTATTTTCTTATTTTTAAATATGTGACAAATTGGCACATGAAACTATTCTATATATACTTTTTAGGAAACTGTTTACTCTAAATGTATCTCATTTTCCTTAATAGATTTCATATTTTGTTTTTCTTTATATTTCTTTATTGTTTTATTAAACATTTCAAATAAATTTATTGCTTCCCTATGTTGTTCATTCAGTGTTTCAATCTTTCCTTTATATATGTATAAATCCTTCTCTATTGTATCTACTGAACTTTTACCTTGAATACTATTTTCTAAATTGCTAGAACTATTTGCCGTATTATTCAACAATACTTCCTCTAAATTAGTTAAATCATCAATTTTATTTTGGACTTGTTCAATCATATTCTCTAGATATGATATTTGGGCAATGAAATCATTTGTTATATCTTCAAAATCATTCGGACTATTTTCCGCTGATATAAGAAAATCTAATTGTTCAATTTTTTCTTTAATTTTGCTAAGAGGAATTCTTCTATATGTATACTGCGGTTCATACTGAAGATTAAATTGTCTAATTAAAGTTTTACCTTTCATAAAGCGATTTTTTTCTGCTGAATCTTTATGATATACATAGTAAGAACTAGTTTCTCTGAGATATACTTTAACTTTTTCTTCTTCCATATTGATTTGAATATTTGGTACAAAAATAAGTCCTTCTTGTCGGATACCAAACTGTACCTTAATGTAAATTCCATCGTCTACTACTGCTTCTATTTGATTAAGATTCAACTCTACTTCAAACTCATGAACAGCATCCCTATTTCTCTTGAAATCTTGATAGGATTTCCATACCACCTCTTCTGTCGGCAACTCTTTTTCTTTAATTAGCTTTTCTTTATTGTAAAGTTCAATTAAATTATTATTATCTAAGACAAAAGTTTCATTTTTGTTATTAAAATAGTCTTGAAAATAACTAACACTGTACTGATTCATTTTTCCCAATTCCTGTTCTGAAAGCTTAATCCCATTAAATTCAAATAGAACATGTTTTTCTTTCGGAATTATTTTTAAGTCAAAAAATTCTGCTTGTTGAATCAATTCATTCATATTCTTCATTTTCGGAAGTAGAAATTCTAAGATGTTTATAATTTCCCTTTGAACAAACTTTTGCTTAAAATAAGTTTCATTATAAGGTTGTTTTCTATTCAATTTATCATCACGTACGACTTGTTTCATATTTGAATCAGTCATAAAAAAAGTAACATGCTTGTGTCTAAAATCAATTTTTAAATGTAAAGCTTTTGCTTTTTTCCTAAAATCTTCAAAATTTTTCGAGTTCTCAATTAGAAAATATACCCGTTGTTTTATTTCATATTTGTAATTGGTTTTTCGATAAACTTCATACTGACGATGCGAATAACGATTTTCTATAATCTTTGCACCTGCAATTTTTGAGAGACGATCGGAAACCATTCGTAGATTACGTTCTGACTTATAATTCCATAGAAACTTTTTATCAGAATTCTGATCAATTGAATTTAGAATGATATGATTGTGGATATGACCTTTATCGACATGTGTTGCTACGATAAAACGAAATCTACCTCCTGTCAACTCTTTAACTGTCTCATAACCAATTCGATTGATTTGTTCAGGAGTGAGATGATCATCTGGAGAAAAAGACTGAATAATATGATGAGAATGAATTCTTCGTTGATTTACTTCTTGCCTATCATGACGAAATTCATAAAGACCATCATTACTTAAAAAATTATCATTGTACATCTTCACTAGTTCTTTATAACTAGGAAAATCTAAATAATTTCTCATACCAAAATCTGAAACTAGTGCTAGATTTTTTGTTTTACTTGGATTCAAAATATATTTGACTAGTTTGCTACGATAATTTTTTCCATGAATCGCAAAGTGTTTAGTGATGACCATAAAATTTCCTCAATTTTTCAGATTGAATAAGAAAATCTTTCTCCACTTCTACCATTAACTCCTCTATACCTTTTCTCAATTCATTTAACTCAACTTCCGTTATTAAATTCGAATAATTTATGCTTCTGGCTATTTGATTAATATTATTTCCGATTCGTTTTAATTCAAAAATCAAATCTTGATAACCAGTTGTATCAATGGTGATAAAATTCATGCCTGGGTCAAGTAGGGTTCGTCGAGCATATTCTGAAAAAGATTGACAACCGCTTTGGTCGATACAATGTTTCAACTGACTCAATTCGCTATCAGACAGAAACACTTTCTTGAGATTGGTTCGGTAACGATGTTCCATGTACTCACCTCATGTATTTATCACGGAAGTCTTGGCTGAGGGGAATAGAGTTTCCAACTTCTTTAATCAATTCCTGTACGCAGGTTAAGAGAATAGATACATGATCTTGGGTAACTTGATGTTCGGACTGTGCCAATATTAAAACACCATGAACGTCACGACTGATTTGTTCTAGTTTTTGGGATTGCCAGAGGGCAAACCACTTTTCAGCAGTCATTTCAAACTCTTCCTCCAGTAATTTATTTCGAGCAAAGGGCGAAAAATGTTCAAATCCCTTATTTTTCATTATCACTTTAATCATTTCCAATTCATTTGCGGTTAAATTAACCTCTTTGCGAATGTCTCTGTATTGTTCTGACATACTATTTCCTCACTTTCATCAATGGTTGGACAATCCCCGACCCCGTATTAACCACGGGAAACTTGCAAAGACAAAATCTATCATCTTGTAAGGCTTTGCGAGCTCAGATATTGTGTCCACAATATCCCAAAAATCATATCGCCTGCCATTTCAAACCTCACGGTTCAAAAAACAAACGATATGAAAATGTGGTGGCACGCCCCCAAACCCCCAAGATAAATCTAAATTAAAAAAAGTATAACAAATACTTTTTGATAAAATTATCACAGAAAAAAGAGCCCTGTCGGACTCTTACAAATTAAAACAATGTCTCTGATATTCATACTGCCTAATACCACTACTGTCTTTGTTCATCTTGATAGAAAAAACAAAATAATGGTCACGACCGTCTAAAGATTTGCTTTTATTTAATTTAAAATAATGTTTTTGAGACATAGCCATTGTGCGTAAAATATCATCAGTGATAAATGTTAATGGAATATCTAAAGCGGAATACTTGTAAAAATCTGACTCAAACCGTAAATAAGAATCAGAAAAATAATCCAGCTGCAATTTATCATCATATAATTCTTTACGATTCATATAAATCCACCCCTTCTATTTGGATATCGAGTATATCTTCCCATCTTAATCGAAGAAAACCAGTATCTGATTTAATAGATATAAACTCTTTTCCAATCTCTTTAACAATACCCGATACTACTTTTCTTCTATTGGATAACTTAAAAACAAAAGTTGCTGGGAAGACATTTGTATACAGTTGCCGAACAAATAGAACTTTCTCTTCCATTGATAGGGAAATGGAGATATCTTCTTTATTTTTTTCTTCCCAAAGAGAACTTGAATGTTCTGACAAAAAGAAGCCCATCCACTTAGCCATCCCACGATCTTGATACTCTCTTGCAGACAAAAAAGGCAAATAAGAACGATTCATCATTTTAGTCCATCTAATCCTCCAGCTGAATGACCACCAATAAGTTTACTTCTTGCAATTGTTCTAGAAGCTTGATCTAGGACATTTCCTTTCAATAGTGAAGTAAAACCAAATTCTGTTCGAATAGCATCGATTGCGGACTGGAGCCTTTCTTCTTTTTCTATTTTTTCAATATCATCAAATAATGAAATCAATCCAAAGGATTCATCCACTAAACCAGAATAATTCACTGCCACATTCCTGATAGCTCCTGAAGTATATTTAGTGTGAAATAACTTTAAAACGTAGTTTGTCAGTAGTGCTGTTTGATTGGTTGGTTCAATCTTGATTTGAGTATGAATAGATCGTTTCTGTTCCGCCTTAGAATAACCCAAGTGTATAGAAACTACTGTTGCTTTTTTACCAGCTCTTCTCAATCTAACTGCAACTTGTTCTGCCATCTCACGAAGGATAATTTCAATATCTCTTGGTTTAATATAATCTCTTGGTAAAACTTGAGAGTTCCCTATCCCTTTTGACTTTGGCTTATAAGGTTTATGAACATTACTTTCATCAATCCCATTGGCGTGGAACCATAACTCTAGACCCATAATGCCAAGCTCTTTTTTTATCAAGTCAGGATTAGCCTGTGCCAATTCTTTAATCGAAAAGATACCTAAACCATGTAATCTCTTCTCCATCCGATTTCCAATTCCCCAGAAATCTGTCATTTTAGGAATAGCCCATACTTTCTTTTCGACATCCTCATAGGACCAATTGGCTCTCATTGTCGGAGTCTTTTTCGCTTCATTATCTAGTGCTAACTTAGCTAATAAGGGATTGGAATTAGACATGCCTACAGTTGAATAGATTCCAGTTTTTCTCCAAATCTTTTTTTGAATAGCAGCCGAAATAATATCTAATTTATCTTTCCTACTAATACTTTTATCTGGTACAAAATAATTTAATGAACTTGTTAAATCAATAAATCCTTCATCAATTGAGTAGGGATAAATATCATCTGGTGCCGCAAAATCATGAAAGATTTTTTGAATCTCCATATTGACTGCTATATAAGTATCCATTCTCGGAGGGACAATCACGGTTGATTTTGCCCATTCCTCTATATAGCGGACATAGTCTATCGTTGTCGGTAAACCTTGCTTCTTAGCATTATAATAAGAGAATTTGCGAGTCTTTACATCAAATGGTAAATCATAGGAACGTCCAACGTTCGACTTTCCAAAGACCTTTTTAAACATAGGAGAGGAAGCAAGAATTAAACCAGCAGAATTATCTGCACGACTCATAACACAAAGCGAAGTCTTAAGTGGGTGTAATCCTCTATCTACACATTCTACACTTGCGTAAAAAGATTTCATATCAATAAAGGCAATGTCACTTTGAGGTTCTAGACTATAATCAAACCAACTCATGCTTAGTCCTCTAAAGGCATAAAGTTCCCAACTATTTTCCCTATAATGCGAGGATTCTCATCATAAGGCGCAAACTTATCTGAATAGTTCCGATTGAGTGAAACTAAACGAAGCCCATTTTCTTCACGATACACTTTCTTAATATAGGTTTGACCATCCCAATCTATGGCATAGATAGCCCCGTCATAATCAAATCCCGTTTGCTTAATAAGGGCTACAGAACCATTTTCATATGTCGGTTCCATTGAATTTCCAAACACCCATGATGCAAAGTCATAATCAAATTGATGATTAAAATAAACTGTATCGTAATTACCATCATCAAAATAAGCTGTTCCTGTACCAGCTGATAATTTTTCGTAAACTTTATAAGCAAAACGCTCAGGAATTTCTACAACCTTCGCATTCTGTTTGTTCAACAATTCTGTAGCATAATGAAGCGTTGCTTCTTGATTCTTTTCCGTTAGCTTAAGATAAGTTTCAACTATTTCATACTCTGATTCAAAATATCGAGGATCAACATTTAAAATCTGGCTCAACCTACTTAGATTGTTTTGATTAGGTTTTGTTTTACCTGATTCCCAATTAAAGTACGAAGCTCTACTAATTCCTAAACTAGAAGCAAGTTGAGATTGAGATAAGCCTTGACTCTCTCTTTTTTCTTTTAATTTAGTAGGTGAAAACATCTCTTCTCCTTTGTAAGTTTATTAACTAACAAAAGAATACCATAGCTTCTTGAAAAAATCAAGAGTTTAATAACACCCAGGATTTAAAATAATCATAAACTACAAGAAATCATCACTGAAGAATGCTAAAACTTTTGAAAAAATTTGAAGAAGAAAATAGAGAATATAAAAAAGGATCGTTATTTTTTAATTGACGATCCAATAGACTTTATTTTAAAATTCTAACTCTAACAACCATTTCGATTAGTTAAATCTTTCAATCTTTCTTCTCCAGATTTAAGCATCTCTTTCTCCACTTGATTCCATTCTCCAAATAGTAAATCATGAAGAACGGTTGCTGCTGAAGTTGTATTTTCTTTTGAATCATATACACAA